>JBAQGU010000355.1:0-1539 GCA_049287975.1 Roseiarcus sp. | reverse complement strand
AACACCAAGAATAATATCAGCCTGACGGACAGAAACGCGCTCCCCGCGACCGCGGCCCACACTGAGTCGAAAGGCTATTACTCATCCGCTTCGCCTGCCGATCAACCGAAACGAGCGATTGCAGTTATAGGGGCGTTTTGTGTTGAGATCAACCCACGGTGGTATTTACACACTAAATGGATGGCCTTCACAGCTACTCCGCTGTCGCTGAGCATGCGGAAAAGCTCCCGGCCGAGCGAGTGAGAGAATCAACCCCTCATCCACACCGGTTCACGGCCCGAAATGCTGCGTGCACTCACGCATCGGCGCGCCGAGGACCGTTACGCGCCACACGTGTACTCGGATCCGGGACTCTCAGGGTTGTCGCAATCGAAATGGCATGTTCGCATGCCGTTTGCCCAATGCCAGCCGGCGTCCGGATCCGGCGAGTCGTGATTGTATGTCACGGCGACGGAAGTGGCTTTCGGCTTGGGGTAGGATTGCCATGGCGAACGCCGGTGACGACCGAATACCGCCCAACGATACGCATACACCTGGAAAACGACATGACCAACCATTTGCGAACCGCCAGTACGCGGCGTGACTTGCCGACGCCTCGGCCGGGCGCTAAGCGATCGAAGGGGCCTACGCGAGGGTGGGGAAGCCCCCTTGGCATCCGTTTCGGACAACAGCATCAAATTCGGGGAAAGCGCCATGGGAGTGCTCGATCTTTTTCGCCAGGATGGCAAGCGGACCCTGGTCACCGGCGGCAGCCGCGGCCTCGGGCGTTCGATGGCGCTCGCGCTGGCCGAAGTGGGCGCCGACATCATCCTGACCGGTCGCACGCAGGCCACGCTCGACGCCACGGCGGGCGAAATCCGCGCTTTGGGCCGGCAAGCCTGGACGATCGAGGCCGATATGGCGATCCCTGCCGAATGCGAGCGGGCTGTCGAAACGGCGATCAGCCAGGTGGGTCCGATCGACGTCCTCATCAACAATGTCGGCAACCGCGAGGAAAACATTGCGATCGCGACCCAATCTCCGCAGTCGTGGCAGAGAGGGATCGATCTCAATCTCACCAGTTGTTTCATCGGCGCCAAACTCATCGGCGCCGCCATGCTCGAACGGGGAAAGGGCGGGCGGATCATCAATATCGCCTCGATCAGCGCTCTGATCGCCAATCGCGGCATCGGTGGACGTCACTATGAAACCGCCAAGGCGGCCGTGCTGCATTTTACCCGCTGCGCCGCCGCCGATTGGGCCCCGCACGGAATTACCGTCAACGCGATCTGCCCGGGCCTGTTCATGACTGACGCCAACAAGAAGTGGAACAGCACCCGCCCGGACGTCATCCAGGCCATCGTCAGCAACATCCCGATGGGGCGGACCGGCGAGCCCGAGGAAATCGGGCCGCTCGCGGTCTACCTGGCGAGTCCGGCCGCCGCCTACGTGACTGGCGCCGCCTTCGTCATCGATGGAGGCTACACCCTCTGGTAGAAAATGTAGCCGCGCTCGCCGAGCGCGGCCGTCGTAGAGCGCCTCGTTTTCCGAGAGTGCCAG
>JBAQGU010000354.1:0-2653 GCA_049287975.1 Roseiarcus sp. | reverse complement strand
CTGAAGGCGTGGGAGCCTCAAAACTAAAGAGGCTAAAGCAGTTAGTTGTTGACTCTCCGCGCTGGGCAGCACACGAGTAGCCTGGGTTAATTAATGTACATTAGGCGGTATGAAAGGGTCTTTCGTGTCGCCAAATGCAATCAAAAAGTATGCGAGGAGGTGGTCGTGCATCCAGAGAAGGCTCCAACCAGCTCCACGCGGTCTCCAGATCCTGAAATTGCCAGGAGGCGCTTCGGCTTCGAATTCTGGCTTACAGTCGGCCTCTTCCTCTTCCTCGCCGGGATGACAATCGCCCAAAGGCTTTTCTGATTCAGCGCGCGGCGTTCGGTTCATTGTGAATTATGGGCGGTGCGACCGTCGGGTTCAAACTGGCCCACTACGGCGAGTACTCCCCTCCCCGTTCGTCCATCGTTCTTCCGGGGAGGGGCCGGGGGCGGGGCTCTCCGGCGCCATGGCCTGAACGCTTTCCGGAGGCGGAGAGCGCCCCACCTCTGGCCCGTCCCTGCAAGGGGCGGAGGAGGGCGGAATCAGCGCGAGTAGAATTCGACGACCAGGTTCGGCTCCATGTGCGTCGGATACGGCACTTCCGACAGGCCCGGAATGCGGGTCATCTTCGCCGTGCCCTTGGCATGGTCGACTTCGATGTAATCGGGAACGTCGCGTTCGGCGAGCGCGGCGGCCTCCAGCACGATCGCCAGCTGGCGCGAGGATTCCTTGATCTGGACGAGATCCCCGACCTTGATCTGATAGGAGGGGATGTTGACGCGGCGGCCATTGACGCTGACATGGCCGTGATTGACGAACTGACGCGCGGCGAAGACGGTCGGCACGAATTTGGCGCGGTACACCAGCGCATCGAGGCGGCGCTCCAACAGGCCGATCAGATGGGCGCTCGAATCGCCCCTGAGGCGCAGCGCCTCCACGTAGTACTTGTGGAACTGACGCTCGGAGATATTGCCGTAATAGCCCTTGACCTTCTGTTTGGCCTTGAGCTGGGTGCCGAAGTCGGTGGCTTTGCCCTTGCGGCGCTGGCCGTGCTGGCCGGGACCGTATTCACGCTTGTTGAACGGGCTCCGGGGACGGCCCCAGATATTCTCGCCCATCCGGCGGTCTATCTTATATTTCGCTTCTGCGCGCTTCGTCATCGCGGTTCCTCTGAGGAAGGACTGAGTTCAGGGAACGCGCCCTCCTCTGCGTCGACTTCGCGCTTTCGCGCGAATTCTGCGCCGACAGGCATCCACCGAGCTCGAGCGGAGGCCACGGGTGCGTCAAACGACGAACGCGCCCTCGGAGGAGAGCGCGCTCGGCTGACCTCTCCTACGCTCGGCGCCGCCCGGCTGTCAAATCGAAATTTCCGACGGCCGGATGCGTCGCCACGCCTGCGGGCCTGGCAGTCATGCGTAGAGCGCATTTGAAGCCGCAAATATTATCCTAATTTATCGATCTATTCCGAAACAATCTTCTAATATTACGAAATATATCCCCATGGAGGCGAATTGTCAAGATTTTGCCATGCAAATTTCACATGACTTATTGCGTTGCAGCATTGACTTGTGCGCTGCGATAGACTAGGTTCGATTCGTCAGGGAGGGAAACGCTCGAACATCATTGCGCCGGCCTTGGAGGCATCACAGGCGGCGCGCACAAGATGGAGACGGCGATGAGCCTTTCTTTCGTAGGTCGTTACTTTCGCGCGCGCCAGGTCTACTGGAGCGTAGTGCGCGAGCTGTCCGCCTACACGGACCGCGAGTTGCACGATATCGGCATCGACCGCGCCGACATATACCATATCGCCCGCGAGGCCTCACTAGGGTGACTTGCGGCGTCAGCCCCTTCTCCCGCTTGCGGGAGAAGGCGGCGTCCGGGCGTCGAAAAGCGCCCGACTCAATGGGGCATCCGCAACTCAAGCCATAATCCCCAGGCAATCCTCACGCGATCTTGCCTCACGCGATCTTGCCTCACGCGATCTTGTGCGTCGCGTCTTCGTCCATTTGGAATCGCACGAGGACGCTGGGGGCGAATCCGAGACCCGCGAGCTGTTCGAGGGTCGCCGCTTCCTCGGCCCCGTAGAGAGCGACGATCGCGTTGGCGTATTCGAACACGCTCGCGGCTTCGACCTCGCTGGCGCCGGGACCATCGCACACGATCAGGTCCAACGCCTCGTCGCGCGAGTCCAGGAAATTTCGCAGCATAGCCTCCGGCCGCTGCCGTCCCCGCTCGGCGTCCAACGCCTTGGGCAACGCCAGGCGCACGTCGTTCTCGGTTTCGTAAATCGCGCCGGCGTCGAGAATCGCCTTGCGCGAGGCGACCCGCACCGCTCGCGTGAGCTTGGCGTTTCGCCCCGCTGCGTCGAGCAGGACGACGCGCGCGCCGCCTCGGGCGGCGGTCAGCGCCAGATTGATCGCCAGCGCGGTGCGATCGCCGAACTCGTTCGACCCCGCGACGACGAGGACGAAGCGGCGTCGCGGGCCCGCGCGCGGCAGATCGCGCGATCGCGGACAAGTGAAGTCGACCGCTTTCAGGACGGCCTCGAATTCAGTGGCGTCGGCGCTGTCGCGCAAGGCGGGAAATCCCAGATCGATCAGGTCGAGACGGTCGAGCGACTGCCGGCGCGTGCGAGTGCGCAACGGCGTGGACGCGCCCACCGTCAGCC
>JBAQGU010000353.1:0-3452 GCA_049287975.1 Roseiarcus sp. | reverse complement strand
GTCGGATCGAGCACGACGCGCTCGGGCGCGCCGGCGAGCACCGCGCGATACGCCTCGACCGCGCGAGCGAGGGGATAGACATTCGCGGCCAGGACCGGGAACGGCCGCAGCGCGCCGCTCTCGAAGCCGGGGCGCAACGCCTCCAGCACCACGGCGCCGTCGGCGCTGTCGAGCGCCAGCGTATCGACGCCGACGAAGCGGTGCTGGCCGCGATAGAAGGCGAATATGTCGAAGGGGACGGAGCGCTCGATCGTCGAGATGAAGATCTGTCGCCCTCGCAACGCCATCGCTCGATTGGCAGCTTCGAAATAGGGGCTGCCGACCGTATTGAAGACGATATCGGCGCCGTGCCCGCCGGTCGCCTCCCGCACGCGCTCGGCGATGTCGCCCTCCGAGGCCCCGAGCATCGTCACCTCGCCCGTCGCGTGGCCGCGGTAGGCGCCGGGCGCACGCTCGACGCCGAAGACCCGCGCGCCAGCGGCGGTGACGATCTGGGTCGCGGCCTGACCGACCTTGCCGTTCCCGCCGAGCACGAGCACGACGTCCCCCCGCTTGACGGAGCCCGCCTCGCGAAGACCGACATAGGCGGTGACGAAAGGCACCCCGACGGCGCCGGCTTCCGCAAGGCTGATTGTCGAAGGCTTCTCCCGCAAGTTGGCCGCCAGGACCACGAGGCGCTGCGCATGGCCGCCGTCGCGCTGAACGCCGAGTTCGCCGCCGGAGCCCCAAACTTCACAGCCGATGAGATCCTTCGGCCCCTCGACGACCACACCGGCAAAGTCACGTCCCGGCGTGCGCGGCCAAACCGCATGCGGCATGCCGCCCAGCATCGCCTTTACGTCGCTTGGGTTGACGCCGGAGCTTCGGACCTCGACGACCGCAGAGCCATCCGGGATGGTTTTCGGCCGCTCGATTTCGACCAGACGGAGAACCGCGTCGAGCGCGTCGGGACCGGACGCCTTCGCCTCCACGCGGACGGCTAGGGAGTGGGTCGAATTGTTCACGGTCAGTCTCCTATGGATGAGAACTTCAGGCGGCGTCGCGCTGCGGCAGGCCGAGCAGTTCGCGCGCTTGGGCGGCGGCCGCCTCCAGGCGGGCTTCCGCGATCTCGGCCGGCGTGATCGGCAGATGCGGCGTCTGATCTGGGGTCGTCAGGTTGCCAGTGACGGCGACGGTGATGAAGACGCGGGGAAGGGGCTGGCGCATCGCGGACCTCACAACGATCGGCCGCCGTCCACGACGATGGTCGTGCCGGTGGAGTATTGCAGAGATGTCGCGCAGGCGAGGATGGCTGCGGCCACATTGCGCGCGCTGCCGACGCGACCCAACGGCGTGGAGGCGGCGATCTTGGCGTTGAAGTCGGCCCCACGCCCGGGCACGAAGCCCGTGTCGACCACCCCCGGAGCGACGGCCAGGACGCGAACTTCCGGCGCGAGGGCGCGCGCCAGCGATTTGGTCATCACGTCGATGCCGGCCTTGGCCGCGCAATAGGCGATCGATGAGCCGACGCCCGTGTGGCCCGCGATGGACGAGACGGAAACTATCAGTCCGTCGCCCGAAGCCTTCAGCATCGGGGCGAAGACGCGGATGGCGGCGAACTGGCCACGCCAATTGACGGCGAACATGCGGTCGATCAGCGCATCGTCGAGCGCATCGAGATCCGCATGCGGCACGGGCTTGGTGAACCCGGCGGCGTTGACGAGCACGTGCAGCGCGTCTCCGCAGCGGGCCCGCACGTCGTCGCGAAGGGCCAGCAGAGACGTGGTGTCGGCGACGTCGGCCGGCAGCGCCATGTGCCCCGAGCCGGGCAGCGAATCCGCGAGCGAAGCAGCCGCTCCGGCTGAGCGCGCGGTGTGGGTGACGATGACGCGCGCGCCAGCTTCGGCGAGAACGCGGGCGGTCGCCGCGCCGATGCCGCCGGAGCCGCCGACGACGAGAGCAACTTGGCCATCTAGAGAGTGCGCCATTGCCGGGCCTCCTACTTGATCGGCGGAATCGGGCGTTTGGCCTCGCCCGGACGCATTACGAAACTATAGTCGAGCGTGTACCAGGGCCCTTGCACGTCGGTCGCGGGCGGCCTCTCGTCGCCGTCGTGTCGGCGATAGTCGCCGACGAGATGACGCGTCACGCCGAACACGGCGTCGCTCTGCAGATACTCGTCGTCGTCGACAAAGACCTGAGTGATCAGCGTGCTGTAGCCCGGCTTGTAGCCGAGGAAGTGCAGATGCGCCGGCCGGAAGGGATGGCGGAGCTGAGCGCGCAGGAGATCGCCGGAGGGGCCGTCGGTCGGCACGGGATAGCCGGCGGGCTTGACGGCGCGGAACCAGAACCGTCCGTCCTCCTCAGTGGTGAAGCGCCCGCGCAGGTTCATGTCGGCCTGGTCGGGATCCTGGTTCTCGCAGAGGCCCACCGGAGAAGCGTGCCAGACATCGACTTCGACGCCCGCGATAGGCCCTCCGTCGGGATCAACGATGCGGCAGTTTACGAACAATGCCGGACCGGCCGTGGGCGAACGCAGAATACTGCCGCCGTTGGGGGTGGGCGGGGAATTGTCCCGCCAGAACGGGCCGAGCAAGGCCGCATCGGTTTCCGTGGCCGCCGTCGGGCCGTTGTTTTGCAGGCAGACGAGCGTGGAGAACCCGACGACATCGGCGAAGAGAATGCCCTCGTTATGGGCGTCGTTGGTAGCCTTGCCGATGCGGTTGAGGAAGTCGATGGCGAAGTCGTACTCATCTTGGGTCAGCCGAACCTCGCGCGTGAAAGCGTGGAGGTGCCGCACGAAGGCGGCCATCACCTCGCGCAGGCGTGGGTTGGGCGCTCCCGCCATGGCCGTGAGCACGGCACCGGTGACGCCGTCCGCATTCTCGATGATGCCGTAGTTCTGCGCTTGCCCGGACGGTAGCGGTGTGGGCGCGAGCATATTCTCCTCCTGCGAATGTAACGCCGTCGATTGCATACGCTCTCCGTCGAGAGACCGCATATGAAAAAGTTCATGACCTCTCAGCGTCCCGCCCGCTCACTTTGCCGCGATCCCCGTGCGCCTCCGAAGTCCCGCCGGCTGTCCCGCGCGGCGCGACGTTGCAGCAAGTCGTAGACGCCGCCTGCGTGCGTCGCTCGACCGCCTCGCGCGCGCTCAATCCCGAAACCGCCGGTATGATCTCGCCTGATGTCGTCGCCCGCATCGCAAAGACGGCCCGCCTCCGCTACCGACACGACATGCTCACGGCCTCGCTCGGCGCCAGCCACACCCGCCTTGTCGGAACGCTGGCTCCGGATCTCGCGAATCCCGTCTTCGCTCCCATCCTCGCCGGAGTGGAGGCGCCGCTGGCCGAGCACCGTTGCCGCGCTCGTTGCTCATCCCCGGAACGACGCCAACGCGCTGGAGCTGATGGAAAGCTTGGTCGCACATCGTGCCGAGGGATCGATCCTTGCGATCACATATGCGCATGACC
>JBAQGU010000352.1:0-1693 GCA_049287975.1 Roseiarcus sp. | reverse complement strand
ACATGGAGGGCCGACGCAAGCGGATAGCCATGAACGGCGCCGCCTGGATGCCCGGCTCGAGGCCTGGCTCGAGCCGGGCGGCGCCGGAGCTAGACTGATAGGAAAGGATGAACGTGGATCTCGCTGCCCTCTTGGGGATACAGGTCCTATATGCGATCGCCAGCTTGGCGCTGATCAGCATCGGGTTGGCGATCATCTTCGGCATGATGCGGGTGATCAACCTCGCCCACGGCGAGTTTCTGATGCTCGGCGGCTATGCCGCGATCGTGGCCACGAGCCATGGCGTCAGCATTTGGATCGCCATGCTGGTCGTGGCGCCAGTCGTCGTAGGGCTGATCGGCGTCGTAGTGGAGCGGATCCTGATCCGTTTCCTCTACGGCCGCATGATCGACACGATGCTCGCGACCTGGGGGCTCAGCCTCTTCCTGGTCGGCCTGACCACAGCGATCTTCGGCAACACCACGGTCGGGTTGTCGGCGCCGCTCGGCAGCTTCGAGATCGGCGCCTACCGTTCCAGCGCCTATACGCTGTTTGTCATCGCCGTCGCCGCCGTAGTGTTGCTCGGCGTATTGGCGGTGTTGCGGCTGACCCGCTTCGGCCTGATCGCCCGCGGAACAATGCAGAACGCTGAAATGGCCGCGGCGCTCGGCGTCAACCCGTCCCGCGTCTACGCCGTGACCTTCGGCATCGGCGCGGCGTTGTCCGGGTTGGCCGGCGGCGTCCTGGCGCCGGTTTCCGGGGTGTTCCCGACGATCGGGGTCGCCTATGTCGCCAAATCCTTCATCACCGTCATCGGCGGCGGAGCGGCGATCGTGGCCGGCACGGCGAGCGCATCGGCGCTGTTCGGAGCGATCAATCAGATCGCCACCTACGCCACGACGCCGGTGTTCGGCGAAGTCGCGCTTCTCGCGGCGGCCATCGTTCTCATCCGAGTGCTTCCGCAAGGGATCACCGGCCGCTTCTTTCGGAGGAGCATTTGAACGCCCGCGCCCTCAACGTCGTCGGGCTCGCGATCGTCGCGGCGATCGGCCTCGCGATTCTGATTTTGACGCCGCGGCTGGCGGACCTCGATACCGTGCTCGAGCTGACGGTCTATTTCGTCATGGCGATCCTCGCCCTCAGCCTCGCGCTCGTCTGGGGTTACGGCGGCATCCTCTGTTTCGGCCAGGCGGCGTTCTTCGGCTTGGGCGCGTACACTTATGCGATCGCGATGTTCAACATTGGCGAGAGCACCGTCCCTCTGTTGATGGCGATCGCGGTTCCGGCGGCGTTCGCCGCGCTGCTCGGCTACTTCATCTTTTACGGACGCATCAGCGACGTCTACCTCGGCGTGATAACTCTGACGGTGACGCTGATCCTGTTCAATTCCATCAATTCGACGGCGGGCCCGGAGTTCCATATCGGTTCGGCGAGGCTCGGCGGCTTCAACGGCATCCCGGGAATACCGCCGCTCAACGTGCCGGGCTACGCCGGTTCGCCGGTCGATCTCGAAGGCATGTTCTATCTCTCGACGGCCGCTTTGCTGGCTGCCTATTTCGGGTTGCGGCTGCTGCTCGCGAGCCGTTTTGGCCGGGTCATCGTCGGCATTCGCGAGAACGAGCGGCGCGCGGAACTATTGGGCTACGATCCGCGGGCCTACAAGCTGGCGACCTTCACCATCGGCGCCGCGCTCGCCGGTTTCGCGGGTTGCCTG
>JBAQGU010000351.1:0-3890 GCA_049287975.1 Roseiarcus sp. | reverse complement strand
ACGCCATAATCGCCTCCGCCTTTCGCGCCTGGTTCTTCCTCTTTATCCTCGCCCAGATTCTCCTATGGATGTCGTCGGGCATCCTATTCGTGCCTGATGCCTTGCCGGAGGTCGTGCGCACGCCTCTCTCCTATCTGCCCACGGTTCAAGGCGTGGAATGGATGCGGTCAGCTTATTACGAAGGCCTTGGCGCGAACATTCTCGACAAGGCCTACCTGATTTATTTTTCCGTAGTCACCTTGTTCTTCGGTCTCGTTCTCGAGCGTCTCGTGCGTGGGAAGATCCTTGGAGGATGAGACCGGGTCTCGGATGTTCGTTGTTGCGCCGGCAGATTTGTGTGGGGGAGGATGGCTTGGGCAGACCCAGAAAAAACGGCGATGGCACATCCGCAAACACACGAAAGCCATGGAAAATGGCGAAAACTTCGGGTTCGCCCAACTAGACCGAAGCGGCATCGGATCTCAGTGTCTGCAGCGCCATCGACAAGGCTGTCTGGAACACGCCGATGTCGATGCCGTAGCAGAGGCAGCGGACGCCCTTGCGGCGCCACTCCTGCGCCACGGCGACCGTCGACGCGAGAATGCCCGGAGCGGCGCCATGTCGGCGACAGGCCGCCAGCCATTTGTCGACGGCGGCATGAAACTCCGGCCGGTCGAACTCGGCGGTCATGCCCATGGTGTTGGTCAGATCATAGTGACCCAGCCAGCCGACATCGAGGCCGGGGACAGAGAGAATGGCGTCGGCGTTGGCGATGCCGGTCGCGGTTTCGATCAGGGCAATGACCAGAGTGCGCTGATTTTCGAGCCGCATGGCTCCGATGACGTCGCCGCCCGCGTAATCGTCATGCGCGACGCCGAATCCCACTCCGCGCGTGCCCTCGGGCCGGTAGCGGCACCAGTTCGCCAGTTTTTCAGCCTGATCGCGCGTCTCGATCATGGGCGCCATGATGCCCATGGCGCCAGCATCGAGAACAGGCGCCACCCAGCCGTAGGCGAGCGTAGGCACACGCACGAACGGCGCGATGCCGGCTCCGCGCGCAAAGGCGACCTGCGCCTTGATCACGTCGATACCGACACCGCCGTGCTCCATATCGAAGATGACGAATTCGGCGCCGGCATTGGCCGCTATCTGACAGAAGCCCGGCGTGAAGAACTCGGCAGCCATGATGCCATAAGCGGCGCCGCCGCCCTTCAAACGGTCACGAACGGGATTGGTGCGCATGATCGACTAAACCTTCGGGCTTTCGACGCCGAGCGACGCCGCGGTGGTTGTTATCTGGCGCCAGGTCTCCTCGTCGATCGCCAGTCCCGCGATTGTGCGATCCTGCCTCGTCTGTTCCTCGATTTCTCCGGGGAGCAAGACCCTTCCGCCGGCCTCGATCGGCGGCGAAGATTTCACGCTGCGGCCAGGCGCGCGACATCCTCCGCGAACGCCTCCGCGCCGCCGAAAGCCGCGGGATCGAACACCAACGACAGCATGTTGTTGACGAGGCGCGCCGCTGTGGGAGAACCTGGATCGCTCGCGAAGCCGCCGCTCAGCGAGCCCGCCAGGACTTCGCAAAAGAAGGATAGGCCCGAGCCCTTGTGGCCACCGAACGGCAGAATCGCGCCCGGAGGGTCGGCATAGAAGGCCTCCGGCTCCGTCGTCGGAAGGCCATGGCCGTCCAGCACCATGCCCGAGGGAAGTTTCTCGCCCTTGTTGCGCGCTATCTGAATCTTGCCTTCGGCGATGACAGAGGTAGCAATGTCGAGAATGATGGGGGCGCGGCCGGCGAGGGCTACCCCGGCCGCAATCGGGTTGGCGGACAAGCGGCGACCGCTGCCGCCATGCGGCGCGACGAGAATGCCGAAGCCCGAGGTGTTGACGAAGTGGATCGACGCTAATCCGCGCCCCGCCAAGAGTTCGGGCCATGCCCCGATACGGCCCAGATGTCCGGAGTTGCGGAGAGCGACAGTCGCCATGCCGTGCGCGACCGCGCGGTCGGCGGCGAGATCCATCGCCTCCTTTCCGATGACTTGGCCGAAGCCGAAGCGACCGTCGACGACCAACAGGGCGCCGCGACCATTGACGATCTCGATATGCTGGTTCGGCAGCACTTGGCCCGCCCGAACCCAATCGACATATTTGGAGATGCGGACGACGCCATGAGAATCGTGCCCCATCAGGCTTGCCTCGACGAGATGGTCGGCGACGATGCCGGCTTCCTCCGCGGTCGAGCCGGCGGCCTCGAAGACGTCTCGGCCGAACCGCCGCATGAGTTGCTGTGGGATGCGCAGCATGTCGATGAGCCTGTCTGGTAACAACAAAATACTGGGGATTATCGGAACGCGCCGCCAGTTCCGGTTTTAGCTGGGTGGGCACTGCCTCCGCGATTGACGAGCCTATGGACCTTCACGCCCTCTCCTTGCATTCTGCGCCGTCGAGAGCGTGACTCCCGTCATTGCGAGTTCCGCATCGGCCTCCGGCGGTCCCTTGGATGAAACGGGCCATCGCTTTTCCATACACTCAGGCGGCCCTTCGCGGGACGAACCGCTTCATTACTTCTCCTTTTCCGTACGAAAGCTACCCGTGGGTTGCTTCACAACTTCGCTCCTCGCAATGACGATCCAGCTCGATCGGAGGATGCTGGTGGCAGGAGCCAACGGGGGCGGAATAAAGGCGCCCTCCAAGCCTTTTTCCAAGCTTCTCCAAAACCCGCGTGTTTTGCTCCAAGTTTTTCCAAACAAAGCTTTGGCGGTTTTGTGGGATTCCAAGGGGTTACAAGGTTTCCAAACGTCCTTTGATGCTTTCCAAATTTTTCGCCTCCGGCCGCCCCCTTTCGGCCGCATTTTGCCGGATTTCACGATACAGTTCAGTAGACGGCGCCTTCATCGCGGAGCAGCGACCCGGATAGAGAGAATTTTGAACCTAACAGACAATCCGGTTTTTGGGAAGAAATATCCGTAATTCTCCCGAGCCGTTCCTCGGGCGCTTCTTCGGGGTCGATCCGCAATGGTTCATGAACATGCAGTCGAAATACGATCTGCGGGTGCAGGCCGAACGGCTCGCGGACGAACTCGCGGCGATCCAGCCGCGAACGGCGGCGTAGAGCGCAAGGCTTTGTGGCGGGTTTGCCGGCTAAGGCAACTTCGTGTTCGCTCGCAGAAACGCCGCGTAGCCTGCCTCGTCGAGCGAACCGTCCGCCAACGAAAGCACCGCCTGCGTCGCGTCTTCCTCGGGGGCCGCGAAGGCGGCGCCGTTGAGTTCGAGAAACAGGACCCCGACGACGAAGCCCGTGCGCTTGTTGCCGTCGACGAACGGGTGATTCCTGACGATCCCGAAGGTGTAGGCGGCGGCGAGGTCGATCAGGTCGGCGTCTTCAGCGTAAGCGGCCAGGTGTTGCGGCGGGCGAGCGCCGAGAGCAGCAGGCCTTCGTCCCGACCACCGGCGGCGCCGCCGTGTAGAATCAGCAAGCGATCATGGAGCGCGATCGCCGTGATCGGGTCGATCCAGACCCCAGTCGGTCACTTCGCCAGCGCGTCCAACGTGTTGCGATAACGCCGCATGATATCCTCCGCCTTGTCCATTTTCGCGGCAAGGGCGGGATCGAATGGAATCAGGCGCAGTTCGCCATCAGCCGTCTCGACGACGTGCAAGACGTCGCCTTTCTTGACGTTGAGGCGAGCGAGAATGTCCTCGGGAATCACCACGGCGGTCGATTCGCCGACGCCAATGAGCTCGAGGGCGGTCATGGAGGACTCCGGGTGCGTGCCTTCGCGAAATATAGGGTATGCGGAAACAGGGTGGCGAATCGTGATTGCGGTGGGAACTCAGCTCGCCGCGTCGGCCGTCGCGGTTTCGTCACGCCGCCGTCACCGTCATGACCGGGCTTGTCCCGGTCATCCACGTCG
>JBAQGU010000350.1:0-5813 GCA_049287975.1 Roseiarcus sp. | reverse complement strand
AGTCAAGACAGCGCGATGATTATTAGTGGCTACATTTTTCGCGCAAAAACTCCATCAACCCATTGATCCGCAATCATAAACTACAGAAAAATGGGATTTGATCGGGGGGAACATCCGTTGTACAGCGCGCTCCGACGGCTCATTTGAATTCGTCAATAAATGCTGGCGTGAATTTACGGGGCGTGCTCTCGACGAGGCAAAAAACGGTAGCTGGACTTTGCTTGTCCATCCTGACGATCTAGACAGATTTGCACAAAGATGGCGTTCGATAGTGGCGGCCGGTAAGCCGGACGCCATTGAAATGCCGCTGAGGCGGTTCGACGGTGAGTACCATCGTTTCTTAGTCAGTATGGTTCCGTTTCACGATGAATCAGGAAACATTGGCAGATGGTATGCAACGGCCGCTCCTACCATTTGCCGTGAAAGCGCTGGAACGGAAACTGAGGGCGCTCGACTGGAACCGCCGCCTGACATTATCGAAGCCGCGCCGGTTTTACTTTGGTCTAGTCTAGCGGACGGATCGAACGAATTCCACAATCAGCGTTGGCTGTCGTATTCCAATCTTTCTCTCCAAGAAGCGCAAGGCCAAGGTTGGTCTACGGTGATACATCCCGATGACGTTCAGAATCTCATGGACAAATGGCAAACGGCTGTCAGCACTGGCGGCGCGTACGAAGCAGAAGCCCGGTTCCGGCGTTTCGATGGCGAATATCGATGGTTTTTGAGCCGAGGTGGACCGAAGCGTGACAATAACGGAACGATTGTCAGATGGTACGGAACGTATATCGATATTCAAGACCTCAAAACAACTGAGGACTCGCTGCGCCGAAGCGCGGCTTATCTTACCGAAGCGCAGCGATTGAGCCTCACCGGAAGCTTTGCGTGGACCCCGGCTACAGGGGCGATGCATTGGTCGGAAGAAAGCTTCCGCATCTTTCAATACGATTCGCGCGTCAAGCCTACTCTCGAATTAATGATGGAGCGCGTCCATCCCGATGATCGCACATTTGTCCGTCAAGCATTCGAGGAGACCTCGAAGCAAGAAACGGAGTTCGATGTTACGCATCGGTTGTCAATGCCCGACGGATCTTTGAAATATGTGCGAATTGTGAGTCGCACTGTGAAGAACGGCGGCCGTACTGCCGAACTTATCGGCGCAGTGATGGATATAACTTCGAGCAAACAGGCCGAAGAGGTTCTGCGCGAAAATGAGCGACGTCTCAATATCGCGACAACTGAGCTTTCGTATGTCTCCAGGATTACGACGTTAGGTCAACTTACCGCGTCAATCATTCACGACGTAAGTCAGCCCCTTTCCGCAATTGCGGCTAACTCGGCAGCCAGCGTGCACTTGTTGGCAGGCCCGAGACCGAACATTCAGGAAGCGCGCCGAGCCATCGAGGATGTCATGCAGGAGGCTGAGCGGGCGACCGCCGTGATCACTCGAATGCGCCAACTCTTCAGGAGGGCCGATCCTGAGAAACTGCGCCTCGACGTCAACACTGTCATCAACGATTCGATGTTACTGCTACGGCGGGAGGCTGACAGCGCCCGGGTCCAATTGGCCCTGGACTTGGCGGCAGGGCTACCACCTATTGCCGGCGACCGGGTTCAATTGCAACAGGTTCTTATCAATCTTGCCATGAACGGCATCGAGGCCATGGCAAGCGTTACCGACGGACTGCGGAAACTTCAAATTCGAACCAATATTGGCGAGGCCGAGAAGGTCGTCGTTGCGGTCCGGGATTTCGGCAGCGGAATCGATCCAAAAATAGAAGAAACGCTTTTCAGCCCTTTCCATACTACTAAGCCCACTGGAATGGGTATGGGACTTTCGATCTGCCGATCAATCATCGAGGCCCACGGGGGGCGGATTTGGGCTTCTCGCAATGAAGGCCAGGGATCGACATTCTCTTTCACTCTAAATGTTGAACCTGGTGATTTGCAAACTGTGTAAAGTCATCTGCGACGACAACCCGCTCGATGTCGAGCCGCGCGCGATTATGACTGTTGTGCGCCGCTATGTATTTGGCTCCTCGAGATTGCTAGAACGTGCACGCAGTGAGCAACGGCCGCGACTATGAAATTGGCAACACTGGTCGGGCCGGCTCGGCGTGCGTGCTACCACTTGCATCCGACCGGTCCTCGAGGCTCGCGATGGGCGCTGGGTCGAGGCCCTCATCGGGCGCTTCTCACGGATAGTGCCTCAAGACGGGCGAGCCGCTGAGCCAAGATCCCACCAAACAAAGGGGCCAAGCGGGTGAAGAAATAAGCGTTGTAATCACACGAGCGAACGCTCGATAGCCAGCGCTTTGCGATAAGCCAATTGCGTCTCGCAGCAGTGGGACCAAGGTCCAATTGCCAGAGAGCGCCATTTGATGGATTTGTTCAAACACCAAGGCGCATAGACGCCGCCCAGACTGATCTGAAGATCAGCGGGACGAGGAGGAAACGTCATGATCGCAACGCGGTTCGGCCGCACGGCCGGAGCGATGACGCTGGCCTCATTCGGTAATTTCAGGTCCAGCGGATAAAATCGGCGGCCGGCTGTTCGCCCGGCGGATCTCCTTCGCCGAAGCGTAGCTCACTGTCACTCTCTTCGTCGACTACGCGCCGCCAGGCGACGGCCTTCTCGACGTGGGAACGCCAGATCACTCGCGCCGGCGACGGTCTGACAACGAATCAGGCGAATTGATTATCGAAGCGAGCTTCTCTGGCGAAACTTCGACGGAGCATAGCTCGTCCGCGAGAAAGCTCGAAGTTGGTTAATGGCACAGACACATCATCCTCATTTCTGGAGTAGGTCCATGAGTCAGAATCGTCCGGTCAACCGCGCCGCGGTCAACACGATACTCGGCCACGTCAAGCCCCTCTCGAGCATGACCCACGAGGTCGGCATGGCGGCCGTCGCGGCGGAACTCCATCTAGACCTCGATGATCTCGACCTCGATGCGGCCGACGACGTCGAAAAGGGCGCCGCGGCGCTTTTCCTAGCCGGGTTCGGGCCCAAGCGGGTCGCATCCATCGCACGCAGTCGGACTGCTAAGGGCAGCGGACGCAAGGCGGGACGTTCGGCGAGCGTGAGGCGAGCCGGGCGGCTTCATACAGGAAAAAGCACGAAGCCCGCCAAATGATCGTCAAGTCCCCAGCGGTTCATGCTCACGAGATACCCTTCGAAGGGAGGAGGCTCGGACGCGCCACGAACAGTCTCGTGAGTCGCAGCCTCGTGTGTCGTACAAGTTCAGCTTAGACCTGGAGGCTATCATGAATCCGTATCGGACAGGCGCAGCCATGATAGCCGCCGGCTTGTCGCTCGTCTGCGCCTCGAGCTCGCGCGCCGAACCACCCCCGCCGATGTGGGTGGGAACATTCGCCGTCCCGGTCGTCGCATGCGACACGGAGGCGCACGCGATCGCGATTGCAAACGCCGGAAAGGAAAGCGGGGAAGCCCTGCTCTCCACATACCGGCAAATGTCGACGATCGTCGACGACAAAGGCGATCCGGTCTGTGCAAACAGCCAGATACCGTATCTCATCGTCAACGACCGCGAGGACGTCGGCATGGCGCATGCAGCCAACGGCGACCTGATGCATATTTGGATCGTTCACGGCGGAACGAGCAAACGCGACTTCTGGTTCATCTTCGCCCAGCCGGATCCGCAGACAACCGCTTGAGCGAGTTGGATGGTCTGTGCCAGCCGCATGGCAAGCTCCGGCCTCGGCTCGGTTCACATCGACATCCCATCCACCGTAGAAGCGGATCAAAAACGGGAGCGCCACTTGCAATGACGCCGTCATAGTGCGGAGTGCCCGCACGACCAGCTTTGGGAACCTGTGCCTGACGATTCCGTGGAGAGCTGGATTGCTTCGCTGCGCTCGCAATGACGGAGACGCTTGCCGTTCGGGCGCCGCCTCTACGCGAAACGAGGGTTTGGTTGGACGACGTGGATGGCCGTGAAAGGTCGGTGCGCGCTCATTGCGTGAGTCTCGCCGATCCGATCGCCTGATAGAAGATGGTCAGCATGGCGTTGTTGATGTCGGCCGCGGTCGCGGCGCTGAAGAAATAGCCAGTCGAGGCGCAAGACTGCATCGCCGGCGAAATCGAGTTGGCGCCTATCAGACTGTTAACGACATAGTCCTCGTCGTTCCAGATGTGCTCGGGATCAACGATGGGAACATAGGGAATCAACAGCACGGCGACCGTGTATCCCGCGCTCTTGGCGTTGGTGCAGAAGGTCGCTGACGGCGTCTGGGGTTGCGAGCCGGTCCAACTCTGTTTGGCTGGCGTATAGATTTGATTGTTGTCGACGCCGTCCGTGACCAGGATGATGAATGGCGAGGTCGATGAGGCGGAGGCCCCCGTTCCAGCAGTCTGCATGTAGGGGCTCACATCCGGCCAGAGCGTCTCGAAATGCGTGCCTCCGCTGCCCATGCCGCCGTTGGTGGTTCCTTGGTCGAGATAGTAGGCCAGGTTTCCGGCGACCGAATTGGCGGTGGTGAAGTCGGCGGAGAGCGACGCGGCCTGGATCGCATTCTCGATGAACGGATAAATGCCCACGCGGTACTGGTTGTTGATCACCTTGGTCGTCGTCGCGGTCGTGAGCAGCGCCTGCACCGCGCTCCCAACGGAATTCAGCTTCAGCGGGAGATTGTTGGCCTGGGTGTAGTTGAAGCCTCCATATCCCACGAAATGGCAGGCGAACTGGCATCCCCCCATGTAGCCGTTGGCCTGCTCGATCGCGTTGTCCGGATTGCTCGCCATCAGCAATCGCTGGTCCGCGGCGCTTGTGGGGATGCCCATCGACCCGGAAGTATCGACCACAACATAGAAATCCAAGTATTTCGGCAACGACGCCGTCGCCGCCGCAGAACCGGAAATGGCGATGTTGGAAATGCCGACCAGCGGGCCGAAATGGGTCGGCGCCTGACCCGACCAGTGCACGCTCGAGGTGAACGTGAGATCGGAGTAAGTCATGGTGATGGCGGGGGTGACCGACTGGACCAACAGGGTCGATCCCATGTCGGCGGCGAATGCCTTGTCCCCCAGAACGATTCCGGCAGCGATCGCCGCGTTCGACAGCGCCGTGCCCGACATCGGTCCGGAATTGGCGGCGAAAAAGGCTTTGGCGCCGTTGACCGCCGCGATGGCCGCCGCATCGGCGGCCGTATCCATTCGCGACTTGTCGGAGAGGCCGACCCAGTAGTCGATGCCCATGCCGAGGAAGAGAATCAAGACAGGGGCCGCGAAGGCGAACAGAATCGTAAAATTGCCGCTCGAGTCGCGGGCGCATCGGCGGGACGCGTCGCGCAGTCGGATCCGGCGTCGTGAGGAAGAGAAGAAGCGGAGCACAGGCGGCATGTCCCAACGGTTGGATTGTCCGATAGCCGACGGCGCTTGGTCCGGCTCCTCTTGTCAGCAACTACTTCAGGAGGCTCGTATCGGCTGGCTTCAATCTGAAGCAAGTGCCAACGAAACGCGACGGCTTCCTTACGATAGTCTTAACGGACCGAATCCAATATGTTGGAATTTTCATCACATTTGCGTCCAGCGGAAATTGATGCGGCCGCGAGAACCGACGCGTCGGGCGCCGGCTGGCGATCGAGAGATGCAACGATCGGCGCGCGCGTGTAGGTTGGGGCGGCAAGACCTTGGAGGCGTCTGACATGACAAGGACAATCGGCGTCGGCCTGCGGGCCGTGGCGTTCGGAGCGTCGTTGCTGGCGGCGGTAGGTGCGCGCGCCGCGCCAGCCGCGGGCGGACCCGCGCAGTCGTTCTCTCTCAAAGCCGGCCAGGAGGTTACCCTTCCGATCAC
>JBAQGU010000349.1:0-3384 GCA_049287975.1 Roseiarcus sp. | reverse complement strand
CCACCATAAGTCAAGACAGCGCGATGATTATTAGTGGCTACATTTTTCGCGCAAAAACTCCATCAACCCATTGATCCGCAATCATAAACTACAGAAAAATGGGATTTGATCGGGGGGAACATCCGTTCCAATCGTTGCAGGGCATCCTCAAATTCCACGATCTCCCCCTAATCTCGCCAAATCTCTTGCTGCATCGGACGAATTTACCGTCGCATCCCCATACGAAATGAACAAGCTGAAAGTGCTTTAGCTAGATCGTCACCGTCTTCGCGAGGTCCGGCCACGGACGCTTGAGCCGCCGCGCCAGCAGGCTTACTAAGGCGACGCCCAGAAATAAACGAGCCAACTCCCCACCCGTCATTGCGAGCGCAGCGAAGCAATCCAGGGGCCGCATCACGCGGCCCCTGGATTGCTTCGTCGCAAGAGCTCCTCGAAATGACGGGAGAAGCATCTCCGTCCAGTCTATTCGGTAATTATTGCGCGTCGCCTAAGGCGGCCACGCGGAATAAGTGCTTCATCGCGGCGAGCGGATCGATTTTGAGCCAATTCCCTGTTCCCGGTTATTAATTCCCTGTTACCGCGAATTGAGTTCCCCGTTGTCGCGAATTGATTCCCTGTTCCGTTGCGCAGGGAATTCATCTCGGTAAATCTAGCAAGTTACTGAATTATCAGCCGTTTTCGAGACGGATTTTGGCCGGGACCTGCCGGCTTCGGGGAAGATTCGCTGTTGATTCCCTGTTATGGGGTATTCCGCGAGATATCTGAGCGGGCTTTTTCTGACGCAGTAGAACTAGCCGGCTCGCCGCGGCGCGGCCTCCCTACGGATACCGCGACTTGATGTCCGCGACGCGGCGCGCGTTCTGGTCGATGATGCAGGCAAGGCGCGGGTCGCCGCCCTTGGCGCCCATGCCGGTTTCGAATGGGGCGACGTCCTGGCATTCGGAATCGCGCCAGCCGATCCATTGCGCCTGAGCGTCGTTGAGCGAACGGCGCCAACGCGCTTTTTGCGACGACAGTATGTGGGTGCGGGCGTCGATCGACTTGACCGCCGCCTCGAGGGTCGCGTTCAGTTCCTTGTCCGACTTGTCGGCGGCGATGCGAAGGCAGTCCGCGAGTTCACGCGCGCCGATCTTGTTGGCGTCACAGAGGATCTGCGAGGGCCGGCCCTCCTCGGCGAGAGCGGCCGACGTGGAGAAAATCAGCATTGCGGCGAGGAAAATATTTCGCATGACGATCAGGATCCGAGGGAATGCACCTTTAGCCGCAACGCGGCCGATCGCCTAGCGCGCCGCGGATACGCCCGACAGGAAATCGCCGATACGCCCGAGCGCGCGCCGGATGTTTTCGGTCGAATTGGCGTAGGACAGCCTGATATAGCCCTCGCCGTGGACGCCGAAATCGGGCCCGCCGACCGTCGCGACGCCCGCTCGCTCGAGCAATGCGCTCGCCAGAGGCTTCGCCTTCCAGCCGGTCGCGGAAATATTGGGGAAGGCGTAGAAGGCGCCCTTGGGCGTCGCGGCGCGCACGCCGGGCAGGCGGTTGAGCCCCTCGACCACGACGGCGCGGCGCGCGTCGAATTCGGCGACCATCGCCCGAACCGCGTCCTGCGGTCCGGTCAGCGCGGCGAGGCCGGCGAATTGCGCCGGCGCGTTGACGCAGGAATAGGAATTGACCGCGAGTTTGCGCGCGGCGTCGTGGAGCGTCTTCGGCCAGACGGAATAACCGAGCCGCCAGCCTGTCATCGCGTAAGTCTTCGACCACCCGTCGAGCAGGATCAGCCGATCGCGAATCTCGGGATAGGCGAGCAGCGTCTGGTGCGCGAAGCCGTCATAAGTCATTTGCCCATAGATTTCGTCCGACAGGATCGCCGCGTCGGGAAAGGCGGCGAGGCCTTTCACGAGCGCGTCGATCTCGCTCTTCGGGGTGACGCCGCCGGTCGGGTTGGCGGGCGAATTCAGGATGATGAGTCGCGCCCGCTCGCTCATCAGCGAGAGCGTCTCCTCGGCGGAGAAGGCGAAGCCGTTCTCCTCGCGCACGGGAATCGGCACGGGCCGGGCGCCGGTGAATTCGATCATCGAGCGATAGATCGGAAACCCCGGATCGGGGTAGAGGATGTCGACCCCGGGCGCCCCGAACATCAAGATCGCCATGAACATGGTGACCTTGCCGCCGGGCGCGATCAGCACGAGATCGGGCGAAACGTCGACGCCGAAGCGCCGATGCAGGTCCGCGGCCACGGCCTCTCGCAGCGGCGCTATCCCCGTCGCGGGGGTATAGCCATGCTCGCCGTCGCGCAGCGCCTTGATCGCGGCCTCGACGATATGCGGCGGCGTTTTGAAATCGGGTTGGCCGATGCCGAGGTTGATGACGTCGCGCCCGTTGCGTTGCAGCTCGGCCGCCCTGGCGAGCACCGCGAACGCGTTTTCCTCGCCGATCCGCGAAAACGCGGGAACCAGATGCAACATGTTGGGCCCTCCCTCGCTCTTCTTTGGCGCAGGAGCGGGCGCGGGACAAGAGCGTTGTAGACGCGGTCGCTGACCGCACATGAGTCCCGCTTGGTCGACATTGGGAGAATGAGGCGCACTACGAAGGCCGCGCTCGGCGAGCGCGGCTACATATCGCCGGGCGCATGCCGGACCATCAAGCGACGACAAAGCCGAGATGCGTCCGCAGGCGGTTTTTCAGGTGCACGCCGTCGCGCGGCGGAAGCGATCGGGGCAGGTTCTCCGGCTTGACCTTCACGACGTAAATCCGCGGTCCCGATGCGCGCTCGCGGATCGATTGCGCCGCCGACTCCAGGCCGGCTCGGTCCGTGACTGTCACCGCCCCGGCGAAGCCGGCGGCGCGCGCGATGGACGCGAGATCTATCCCGAGGCCGGTGTGGCTGCGTTGCATGCCGGTCTCGCCGTAATGGCCATTGTCGAGGACGACGATCACGAGATTGGCGGGCGCCGCGATGGCTATCGTCGCCAAGCCGCCGAGACCCATCAGTTGCTCGCCGTCCCCGGTCACCACCACGACGGTGCGATCGGGCTTCGCCTGCGCCAGCCCCAACCCTACCAGCGCGGCGGCGCCCATAGCGCCCCAGAGGTAGAAATTCCCGTCATGATCGCCGGCCGCGTGAACGTCATAACTCGGCGAGCCGAGCCCGGTCACGACCAGTAGGCCGTCCCTGTCGCGCAGCAGCCGTGCAACGACTGCGCGGCGTTCGAGGCTTTCGATGACAGCGCTCACCATTGTTTCGTCCCCAGCAGCCGCTGCGAGATGATGACGGCGACCTGTTGGTCGGCGTCGTAAGCCAGCGTGGCCGCCGAACGCACGGTCTCGACCAGATCCGCGGGCGTGTCGGCGCGCAGCGTTCTGACGCCGATCGCGGCCAAGGCG
>JBAQGU010000348.1:0-4410 GCA_049287975.1 Roseiarcus sp. | reverse complement strand
CCTTGATCGCATTTTCGTCGGGCGTGACGGTCGTCTGTTTGTCGCGAACGATCAGGGCCATTGGACGTTCGCCCCATTTCTCGTCCTTGATTCCAATGACGGCGACTTCCTTTACCCCCGGCGCGTGCATGATGATGTCTTCGAGCTCCAGCGACGAGACCCATTCGCCGCCGGTCTTGATGACATCCTTGATCCGGTCCGTGATTTGCAGGTAGCCGTTCGGGCTCAGGTTGGCGATGTCGTTGGTATGCAGATAGCCGCCTTGCCAGAGAGCCTCCGACGCCTCGGGGTTCTTGTAATAACCTTGCGTCAGCCAGGGCGCTCTAACGACGATCTCGCCCGTCGCCTTGCCATCGTGCGCGACGTCGCTCATGTGCGAGTCGACGATTCGGATGTCCACCAATGGCGACGGACGTCCGGTCTTGGTTCTGAATTCCACTTCCTCAGCCGGATCGCCCGTCAGCATGGCCGGTTTCAGAAGCGCCAGCGAGAGAATGGGACCCGATTCGGACATTCCGTAACCGGTGAAGATATCGATCCCACGTGACATCGCGCGCAGCGCCAGCACCTTGGGGAGCGCCGCGCCGCCGATCACCATCGTCAGTCCCTTTAGGTCGACGTCCGCGCTCGACGGGGCGTCCAGCATCATCAGCAGGATCGTCGGTACACAATGGGTGAACGTCACGCCTTCGTCCTTGATCAACTTGAGCAGCCGGTCGGGAAGGTAACGCCCGGGATACACTTGCTTGGCGCCCACGGCTGTGGCTGCGTAGGGAAGACCCCAGGCGTGCACGTGAAACATTGGGGTGATCGGCATGTAGACGCTTTCGCTGTGAAATCGTCCCTGCTTGGGGGCGACTCCAAACGACGCGAGCGCGCACAACGTGTGCAGGACCATTTGCCGATGGCTGAAATAGACGCCCTTGGGCGCGCCCGTCGTACCGCTGGTGTAGAACGTGGTCGCCTGCGTGTTCTCGTCGAAATCGGGAAACTCGAAATCGGGCGACGCCTTTGCGAGCATGTCTTCATAGTGGGCGTTTCCGTGGCCGTCGGGAAGGACGAACGCTTCGTTGTCCGACATGACGACGATCCTCTCGACCTTCGTCAAACGCGGCAGGATGGAAGCCAGCAGCTCGAGGAACTCGTCGTTCACCAGCAACGTCGTGGCGCCCGCATGTTCGATCGTGTAGGCGATCTGATCGGGGGAGAGACGAACGTTGACGGTCTGCAATACCGCGCCCATCATCGGAATTGCGAAAAAGGCTTCCAAGAATCGATGGGTGTCCCAATCCATCACGCCCACAGTGTCGCCGGGTTTGACGCCCAACTCGCTCAACCCGCTCGCCAGTCGGCCAATCCGCTCGCGTAGCGTCCTGTAGGTGAAGCGCTTCTGATCGCGATAGACGATCTCCTGATCCGCCGCGTGCAGCATCGGAGCATCCAGCAGGTGCTTTATCAACAGAGGAAATCGATAAGCAGACGCGGCCACGTCGATGAGTCTGCCTGTCACGATCTTCCTCCCACCCAAGTTGCTGGCGGCATTGCGCTGGCAACGTCATCGCTCGGTAAATCAACCTCATGCTATTCGCTTTTCTAGCGAACGCAAAAGGTTTGCGTCGGCCAATCGGAGGTTCGATTCGGCCAATCCTGGCTGTCACGGCCCTGCCGACGGCTGCGGCTCGGAAATGGCGGCGGCTTTCGACAATGGCGCCTTTCAGGGCGGATCCGCGTCGAGCCCTCATTCGCCTCGCTTCGCGAGCAGGGCTCGCCGGAACTCCTGCGGAGAGGTTTGTTTCCAACGTCGAAAGGCGTGGCGGAAATTCGTGGTCTCGCTGAAGCCCAGCGCATGCGCGATGTCGTCGATCGTCATTTCCGTATCGCGTAAGTATTTTATCGCAACTTCCGTGCGCAATTGATCGAGCAGTTCACGAAAAGACGTATTCTCCAGGCTCAGTTTGCGGCGCAGCGTTCGGACCGGCGTGTCGAAGTGGGCGGAGACGTCGTGCAAGCTCGTATGTCGGCCAAGCGTGGCAAGCAGAAACTCCCGCACCTTTCCCGCGACGCCGACCCGATGCTGCAATTGGTCCTGAAGATCCTCGCAGAGGCTGAGAACCGACGAATAGGTTATTTCATTGCCGAATTGCGGCGCGCCATTCAACCAGCTCACGTCATATTCGAAGCGATTTTCAAGCTGCCGGAAGACGACCGGACAGCCGAGCGCGTTCGCATATTGTTTCTCGGGCTCGGGCGCCTCGAATCTGACGCAAATCCTCTTCGGCAGGAACGTCGATCCCATGATGTCGCGATGGAGCGAAACGTGGACCCCGAATTGAATTTCGACGATGAAACGGTAGAGGCGCGCATCGATCGACGGATGCGGCACCGGATCGATCGTCCACGCCGCGAGATCGCTCTCTTCAGTAAAGCGGAGCTTGACCAGCGGCGTCGCGAGTTGGTGATAGCGCGTCGCAAATTGCATGGTCTCACGAAAATCCATGCTGCTCAGAATTGCAAACCCATACATTCCGTAGGCGGAGACGTGCGATTTGAGACCGGTGTTGAACGCGAAGTGCGGCGCGTTGGATATTCGCAATGCATTGCGGTAGACTTCGATGACTTGGTTCACCGAGACTTGCGTCGTCGGCGAACGCAGTTCGGTCGCTGCGAGACCGGTTCCTCGCAACGCTTCTTCCGCCGCCGCTCCCTCCGCGGCCAGCGCGTCCACGACGATCGCGATCTTGGAAGCGGGATAAATCCTTTGCTCCCAGCCGATCTCGATCATGACGCCGCTGCTCCGAGCTAGACGAACGCGCTGAGCCCGGTGATCGCCTTGCCGACGATCAGCGTATTCATCTCCCTCGTCCCCTCGTAAGAATAGATCGCCTCGGCGTCGGCGACGAAACGGCCGATGTGATTGTCGAGGAGGATGCCGTTTCCGCCCAACAATTCCCTGGCATAACCGACGGTTTCGCGGCACTTGACGGTGCAGTAAGCCTTCGCCAGCGAAGCATGCTCGTCGTTCATCTTGCCTTCGTCCTGCAACTGAGACAGCCGAAGCATCATGGTCTGAGTGGCGGTAACGTTGCCGAGCATTCGCACGAGGAGGTCCTGGACGAGCTGGAACCCGGCGATAGGGCGGCCGAACTGGCGGCGCTGCCGCGCGTAGCGCAAGGCGTGCTCGTAGGCGCCCATCTGGCACCCCACCGCGAACCACGCGACTCCGGCGCGCGTCATCTTCAGCACCTTCGCGGTGTCCTTGAAGCTGTTGGCCCTCTGAAGCCGATCCGATTCTGGAACGCGGCAATCCTGCATTGTGATCAGCGCGTTCTGGACGACTCGCAACGCCATCTTGTTTTCGATCTTCTCCGCCTTGAAGCCCGGGTTGCCCTTCTCGACGACGAAGCCCTTGACCTGATTAGACGCTTCGTCACGCGCCCAAACCACGTTGATATCGGCGAATGTGCCGTTGCCGATCCATTTCTTCTGGCCGTTCAATATCCAAGCGTCGCCCTCGCGTCTCGCGGTCGTGGTCAATCCCCCGGAGGCGGCGGAGCCTACTTCCGGCTCGGTCAACGAGAACGACCCGATCTTCTCCCAGCGCATCATCGGCGGCAGCCACCGCTGCTTCTGTTCTTCGTCGCCGCAGAGATAGATAGAGCCTGCCGCGAGCCCGGTGTGCACCCCGTAGAAAGTTGCGATCGACGCGTCGACCCGCGCGATTTCCATGCTGACGAAACCGTTCAGCAGTGTCGTGCCCCCGACGCAGCCGTATCCCTCGTAGCCGATTCCGCCGATATCGAGTGCGCGTAGCCCGCCGACGATCTCGAAGGGGAATTTAGCCCTCGCCCAGTGATCTTCGATGATCGGCGCAACCTCGCTTTCCAGGAAGGCCCGAACCCGCGCCACCGTCGCGCGTTCTTTGGCGTCGAGAACGTCCGTGATCCTATAGAAGTCTCCAGTTTGCCCCGGAGCGGCGTCCTGAACTGTCGGTCCAAGACCGGCTTGCGCGTTGGTCATTTCCTCTCTCCCTGTACGGCGCCGATGCGACGTCGCTTTTCATCGGAATTCCTTCGGCCTGATCAGCGACGATCGTTCCCGCTTTTTTGTTCGGTTCGAATCGGCGCCAGATTGCCGGGGGACGTCATGAGGGCCCCTATTCCACAATCGTGCCGTTCACGAGACTTCGCAAGCTTTCTTGCGGCCAAATAGGGGTTCTAGTCGGCCAACGCGCCGGTTGCGCGAGCTGAGATGTCCGCGCCGTTCATGTTGCGCGTCACGGCTTCCCAATCACGCCTTCCGCGACAGGGGAGGAGCTTGGATCGCAATTTGCCGCGCCCTCCGGCGCCAGCGTCCATACCTTGATCGCGCCGACGCGGCCGCGGAGTTGGCGCTCGCCGGCGGGGCGGAGGC
>JBAQGU010000347.1:0-2492 GCA_049287975.1 Roseiarcus sp. | reverse complement strand
ATACCGACGTTGGCCGCGAAAAACCGAGTGAAGCCGCTCTGCGAGGAAAAACCGAGATCGAAGCCGATGTCCGCGACGGGCTTCTCGCTGCCCACCAGCGTGTCGATCGCACGCTCCATCAGCAGCGTATTCAGATAGAGGTTCGGCGTGACCCCGGTCTGCATGCGGAACAGCTTGTAGAAATGTGGGCGCGACAGTCCCGCCTCTCTGGCGACATGATCGAGTTGAATGTCGGCGCCCAGTCCCTCCTGGAGCAGGCGGATCGACTTGCGCACGCGGAAATCGGTGACCCCGTCGAAAGGCGGCCGAGGCGCGGAGTCGGGCGCGAGCCGCCAAGTCTCGTCGTAGCAGGCGTCGATCAGCGTGCGCAGCTCGTGGTCGAGCGCGGCGAGCGAATGGGCGGCGTAGACCATCGCCGCGGCGCGGCGAATCTGGCGGTCCAGCGCGGCGGTGCGATAGGTTAGCGAACGGCCGAAGCGTAGACGCGAAGGATTCCCGGCGCCGCCAGGCTCGAACCATTCGGTATTTACGTAGAGCACGAAGAAAAGTCCGCCGGCGTCCGGGTCGAGAGGGAGGAAATTGTGCGGCTCCCATGGGCTGACGGCGACGAACGAGGCCGCCGTCACCGGACAGAGCCGGTCGGTGACGTTGATGCATGCATCCGAACCGCCGACCTGGAAGATCAAGTGGCCTTCGCGGTGCGCGTGGACATTGAACGGCCGGTTGAGCTGATAAATGGTCGCGCGACCAAATCCGCCATGAAAAACGGCGATCGCTCGGCTCATCGCATTCCTCCCGTCGCGTGCTGTACTAACGCGACAGGGTTCACCAATCCGAGAGGCAATGCAAGGGCGGGTTGCCGGGGGCTTGCCGGACCCCCGGCAAACTGGTCGGTTTCGCCATGCGTTTCCCCGGACTCGGTCCGGGGATCTACCTGTCCGTCGCCTGGATGCCCGGCTCCGTCCCCGGATCAAGAGTCCGGGGAGGGCATGATGGGCGGCGGAGCAGCCGGTCGATCGGCGGCCTATCCCTCAGATCAATACTTCTTGCACTCGGGATTGGTGCGGCTCGGCGGACCGATCTTGGCGAAGACGTCTCGGGGATAGCCTAGCGTCTGATGCACGTCGGGAATGACTTTGACCACCTTGCTGACGAGGGCGCCGCTGCTGTCCTCGGCGACTTCGGTGACGAAATTGGTGCCGATCGCCTGACGGTCTTCGTCGAGGCTGATCTTGCCGTTCGGCGCGTCGATCGTGAGCGAGGCCATCGCCGCCTTGAGCTTCGACTGGTTGTCGCTGAGATCGCCCTTGACCTTGTCGAGCGACTCGAACAGCGCCATCGTGGCGTCATAATAGTTGGCCGCGAGCAGCCCCGGGCTCGGCAAACGCTTGTCCGCAGGCGTCGCCTCCTGATAGAGCTTCACGAAAGCCTTCCAGCGCGGATCGTCCCAGGTGTCGGCCATGCCGCTCGCCGCGATCGTGCCGATCATCGCCCTCTTTGCGTCGCCTTTCGCCGAGAGCACGGTCTGGTCGACCATGATCGAGCCGCCGAGCAGGTGGGCTTTGCCGCCGGCCTGCTGGTATTGGTTGAGGAAGTTGACCGCGTCGGCGCCGCCGAGGCCGAGATAGATCGCGTCGACGTCATCGGGCAACGCCGCGATGGTCGAGGCGAAGTCCTTCGTTCCGAGCGGCACCCACTGACGGTTCGTCACCTGGCCGCCGAAACGGCAGAAGTCGAGCACCAGGCCTTCGACCTGCGTATAGACGAACGAATAGTCCTCGCCGACGGTCGCGATCTTCCGGTAACCCTTGTTGTTATAGGCGTAGTCCCCGAGGCCCACCTGCCACTGCGCGCCATCCATGTTCCAGCGGAAGAAATTCGGCGAGGGGTCGGGGAAGGTGGTCTCCTGCGCGCCCGAGGCCGCGTTGATGAAGGTCAACTCGGGATGGGTCCTCGAAAAATTCTTCACCGCGATGCCTTCGTCGCCGGACAGCGGCGAAATCAGGATCTGCACCTTGTCCTGATCAATCAGCTTACGCACCGCGCGAACGGCCGAGTCGGGCGTCGCGTCGGTGGAGGCGATGACGAATTCGAGTTGCTTGCCGCCGGCCATCGATTTGTAATTCTTCACTGCGGCGTTGAAGCCGGCGATGCCGTCCACACCCAGAATCGTGTAAGTGCCTTCGAGCGTCGCGGTGACGCCGACCTTGATTTTGTCCTGGGCTTGGGCGGCGCCCGCCAGCAGCACGCTGGCTAGGGCGGCCAGGCCGATCCAACGCTTCAACATTGATTCCTCCCGGTCGATTCCTGCCGCTTTCGTCGCGCGGCGAGGTTTGGCTGATTCGAATCCGACCTCGATGCCGTCTCGTGGAAGACGGCTCGGCCGACGCCGGGACACTACCGGATCGCGAACGCGGCGAACCGCGGCGCGAGGATCCGGACTTGACGACGAGTCTCATTTTTAGCTGCTGCAGCGCCGCAAGCGCTTCGCG
>JBAQGU010000346.1:0-3574 GCA_049287975.1 Roseiarcus sp. | reverse complement strand
GGAAATACGTTCCCGACATACTCGTCCTTCGTCGCCAGAACGCAGTTCGAGCAATTGATGCAGCGTTTGACGTCGATTTCCAATGCCCAGCGTGTCATGCGGCGCGCTCCTGTCCCTTGTCCCATTTCTCCACTTCGACCCAGCAACTGTTTGGCATGATCCCGTCCGCGGTCTTGGTCATCTGGCGCGCGGGAGTCAGGAGGTTGAGACAGCCGCCGCGGTCGACAAGTCCAACCTGGCTCGGAATGAGATCGAGCACCGCGCAAGATTCGCTGCCGCGGACGACGCCTTCCATCATCATCGGCGAGACATCCGCGGCGCAGATCACCGAGGCCCGTTCGTTGTGAACCCGGACCAGATCCCCGTGCTTCAACCCGCGCGCCCCGGCGTCGGCTCGTCCGATTTTCAGGACCCAATACCGGTAGCCATCCACCTCGAGGCGGTGATCGTCGAGCATGCTGACATGGCTGTTCTTGCCGTCCGTCTGGGTGTGGAAACTGTAGGGCGGGTGGTTGGTGACGAGCTGCAGCGGAAACCGACCGACGCGTTCGTCGCCCTTGTCATTCCGGTAACGATTGACGGCGGGCCGCGCGGGATCGAATTTCTCCATGCGCCGTAGGCTCGACGGGACAAATTCGAACTTGCCCGATTGGGTCGGAAGGCCCTTGAGGAACCCGTCCACATATTGCCCCGGAAGCGGGTTCGCCTCGGGGACATCCTTGTCGCGGCCCTCGACGAACCAGCGCATATCGACCGGCGGCCTGTCGTCATCGGCGGGCGGCGGCACCACGTAATACCCCTTCTTCAGGAACTTCGCCCAGGAGATCCGTTCGGTGAGGTCCGTCGAGTTAAAGATGCGCTCGCACCAGTTCAGTTCGCTGCAGCCGCCTTCAGAGAACATGCTGCCATAGCCGAGCCGCGTCATGATCTCCAGGAATATCTGATAGTCCGACTTCGACTCTCCCAATGGCTCGATGCACTTGTGCAGCATCATGATCATGCGGTGATTGACCTGGGTCTGGGAGTGCTGCATGTAGCCGCCGGGGCTGGCCCACTCGGCGATGTCGTTGCGTTCGAGTGCCGTGCAGACCGGCAGGATGAGATCGGCGAATTGCGCCTCGTTCTCCATCCAGATGGACTGATTGACGACGAACTCGATGGACTCGTGGCGATAGGCGGCGACCAGACGGTCCGACCCCGGGACCGTTCCGAAGGAAGACGAGCCGTAACGGTAGAGCATGTGGATCGGGGAATAGCCTGGTTTCGGATAGGAATACTTCGCGTACTGCCCCTCGATCGAAAAGCCGTCCCATTTGTAGCCTTCCGTGTGCCCCTCGGTGATGGCCTCCGCCAGCCGCTGGCGCGGCACCGCTTGCAGCACGGGGTTCAGCGTCAGGACGTGCGGCATGCGGCAGTAGTTGTTCACGGAGCTGGCGCTGTTGTAGAGATCGCCCGAGATGCCGCCTTCGGAATATCCGGGGAAATAGAAATTCAGGTCCTGCGGCGCGCCAATCTGAAGATTGCCGAAATTGATCCCCGGCTTGCCCCAACCCCGCATCGCCATCATCATGACCACGCTCCGCGCCCATTGGGCGCCGGTCTCAGTGCGGCAGGCCCCGCCGAAGCCGGCGCCCAGTCCGCCCGCCGCCAGATAGGTCCGCTTCGCCGCCCAAACCCGCGCCAGCGAGCGCGCGTCCTTGGCTGGCACGCCGGTTTTGGTCTCCTGCCATTCTGGCGTCTTGGCAATGCCGTCCTCTTTGCCGAGAACATAGGCGCTCCATTCGTCGAAGCCGGTGGTGCGCTGCTCGACATGCGCCTTGTCGTATGTGCCGTCGACCATCCATTCATGCATGATGGCTATCGCGAGCGCGGCATCCGTTCCGGGCTTGATCGGGATCCATTTGCCGCCCAGGAACTGCGCGGTTTTGGTTAGCGCCGGGTCGATATGAATAAAGTCGAGGCCCAGCTTCTTCGCCCAGTCGCGGCGCTCGGTCCCCTCAAAACCAGCATAGACGCCGCTGGTTGCTTCGGGGTCGCTCGACCAGAAGACGATCTGCTCGGCGTTTTCGAGGCAGTCGTAGATCGTGCCATAAAAGCTCGGAGTGCCGAGCCGCATGTTGTTGCCGTAATGGTGCATCGCCCCCCAGTACCAGCCTTCCCAGCTGATCGGGCCCGGATCGACCCGCGTATACCCGATCAGGTTGCCGAAACGCTGCATGGCGCTGAGATAGTAATTGATATTGCCCCATTGGTGATGCGCCGGCGCCGCGATGGCGATCGCGCCGGGCCCGTGCACCTTCTTCTGCCGCGTGATCTCGCCGACGACGATGTCGAGCGCCTCGTCCCAGCTGATCCGCTCATAACCCGATTTGCCGCGGTTGCGCGGATTGCGCTCGCCCTTGGGATCGAAATCGACCCGCTTCATCGGATAGAGGATGCGCTTGTCGGAATAGACCAGCGATTTCAGCGACAGGGCGTGCGGGCTGACGGTCGCTCGGCGTTGCGGCTTGAATTTTTGCCCGCGCGCCTCGATACACCAGCTCGGCGCGTCGTCATCGGCGAGATCGATCGGCGTCGTCCTGATGATTTTGCCGTCCTTGACGAACACGAAAACCGGGCCGCCATTGGTGAGGGTGACGTAGCGCGTCGTGCCGTCCTTCATCTTCGTGCCGGTTTTCCACGAAGCCGATTGGATCGCGTTGATGAGCCCGCCAAACCAGAGCAGGCCGCGTCACTGCCGACCTGCGTGATCTTGAAATTCTTCAGGGCGTCGATGACGAACGCGAAGTCGGTCTTGGGCGCGAGCAGTTTCCGCGCCGTCGACACGTCCATGAAGACGATTTCGGCATCTGCCTCGTCGGTCCGCTTCCAGGTCGCCGAGATCTTGCCCTTGTTGAAGCTGATCTGTCGCGCAAGGCTGTTGTCGCGCAGCCGCAGGCAGATCGTCCAGTCGCCGACGGCAAGATGTTCCCGCACATTCGGGAACAGGCGCGCAGCGATCCGAATGGCTCCCGGCAGCAAACGCAGTATGAGCACAAGGATGCTTCGGTTCATGTTACGCTCCTGTATTCCTGTCGGCTCGGCTAGGGGCGAACTTCGGCGGGTCGCTCCTCCAGGTCACCTATCTCTCGTTGTCTCGGCCGCCCCGTCGTGCGATGGGCACGCAGAGTCGGACGGTCCGCTCATCGCGGCCGGGATATCGCTGGAGCGCCAACTCCCGTCGAGGGTCTCCGCCGCCTTCCAGATCTCCCGCGCGCGCATCAGAGGCGTCGCGTCGATGCGCACTGAGCGGCCGTCCAGCGACCGTACAGTGCGCGTCCAACCTTCGTCCGGTAGGTCGCGCCACTCGACGTTCAGGTGCACAGCGGAATGCTGGAACAGGTAACGCAGGGCATGCGCGGGCAGCGTCGCCGCCAGCTCGATGTCCTCCAGAAAGAGTTCTGGCTCGACGATGGTCTCGACCTCGAGGCCCAGGCGCGCGGCGGCCGCCAGCCGAGCGAGCCATCGGGCCTGGAAGGCCACGCCGACCACGATGCGACTACGCGCCCACCCCGCGATCGCGGATGGCCCGGTC
>JBAQGU010000345.1:0-2448 GCA_049287975.1 Roseiarcus sp. | reverse complement strand
GCCCCGACGCCCAGACCGGCGCTGGGAAGCGGCGAACTGGCCGCGTTGCGCGCACTGCTCGAAGATTTGCGGGAAGCCGAGCGAATTCTCGCTCGAGCGCGATCGGGGTGAGTTCATCGCCATTTTGCGGCAGAACGCATTGTCATGCGCACGCCGCTTCCCTATAAAGGCGTCTGTCGGAGTGTAGCGCAGCCCGGTTAGCGCACTTGTCTGGGGGACAAGGGGTCGTGAGTTCGAATCTCGCCACTCCGACCATACTTAACCCATTGAAAAGGCTCGCGAAAGCGGGCCTTTTTGATTGAGAACGGAAGGGGAACTTTTTTCGACCTTGCGACCGGCTTTGCGACCAAGTCGTTTTCGATGCGTTCCGGGCATCAGATCGCTGACAGGTTTGGCCTTCGTCCCACGAAAACCTGGCGCTGCGCTTGCCGCCCTGGCTACAGGCGGCGCGCTTGCCGCGGCGGTGGCGGCGCTGGCCCTTGAACGGGTTGACGCCTTGGGCGATCAGCTCTTTGCGCTGCGCGCCCAGGCGAACAAATGGCGGGGCTCTTTGATTCGCATAATCTATATTATGGAACCCAAAACCTGTCTTGGGGTGAGCCCGGAGGAAGACGGCCGTATAATTCCCCAACCTCTCGTAGGCGGAATTTTTTCCCTGCGGCGAGAAATTTTTTCCCTGTGAAGTCGGAATTTTTTTCCCTGTTACGGCGGACGAGTTTCCCTGCTCGATCGGAATTCGTGGCCTGTTCGATCGGCGGAGAAAGTTGGCATGGATTTGGGATCGGCGCCACGTTCGCGGCTGACCATGCGCGTTTGATGCGCTGCCCGCGCGCTAAAACCCCTCGACCCGCATCCCGTCGTAAGCCGGCTCGACGTTCTCCGGTAGCCGCCGGCGCAGCGTTTCATAATCGAGATCGGTATGTAGATTGGTCAGAACCGCACGCCGCGGACGCATCCGCTCGATCCAAGTGAGCGCTTCGTCGAGACTGAAATGCGAGGGATGCGGGGTGTAGCGCAAAGCGTCGACGATCCAGACGTCGAGACCATCGAGGAACGGCAGGCTCGCGTCGGGAACGCCGTTGAGATCAGGCGTATAGGCGAGCGCGCCGATCCGGAAGCCGAGCGCTGAAATGTCGCCATGCTCCAGTTCGAACGGGGTCGCCTCGATCGGGCCGCCGGGACCGGAAATTACGCAGGCAGTCCCCGCGGCGAGCCGGCGCTCGCGAAGGATCGGGGGGTAGGAGCTCCCGGCGGGGCTCTCGAAAACGTAGGCGAATTTGGCGCGCAAGTCAGCCGATGTCGCCTCGTTCATATGGATTTCGATGCGCTTGCGCATGGCGATCACGAGCGGGCGCAGATCATCGATGCCATGCGTATGGTCCGCGTGCGGATGCGTCATGAGGACGCCGTCGAGACGAGCCACGCCGGCGTCGATCAGTTGCAGGCGCAGGTCCGGCGAAGTGTCGATCAGCACCACGGTCCTGCCGTCGGCGCCCGATGCTTCCAGCAGGGCCGAGCAGCGGCGGCGGCTGTTGCGGGAATTTGCGGGATCGCAGGCTCCCCATCCCTGCGCGACGCGCGGCACGCCGCCCGACGAGCCGCAGCCCAATAGGGTGAGCGCGACGCTCACGCCCTGCCCTCGCGGTCCATTTTCGAAAACAGCCGCAGCGTGTTGGCGCGCGTGGCCGCGGCGATCGCCGAACCCGCTACGCCCTTGACTTCGGCCAGCGTGCGCGCCGTTTCGACGACGAAGGCGGACTCGTTGCGCCGACCGCGATGGGGAACCGGCGCCAGGAACGGCGCGTCGGTCTCGACCAGCACGCGGTCGAGCGGAACGTCGCGCGCGACCGCCCGCAACTCCGCGGAATTCTTGAAGGTCAGCACGCCCGAGAACGACACGTAGAACCCGAGTTCCAGGCCGGTCTCGGCGAGCGCCCGCGATGAAGTGAAACAGTGCAGCACCGCCTCGAACGCGCCAACGGCCATTTCCTCCCGGAGGATCGCGCCGACGTCGTCGTCCGCCTCGCGCGCGTGGATCACGAGCGGCAGTCCCAACTCGCGCGCCATGGCGATTTGCCCGCGAAACACGCGCGCTGCGACGTCACGCGGGGCGTAATCGTAGTGATAGTCGAGACCCGCCTCGCCGACGCCGACGCATTTGGGATGCGCGGCGAAGGCGCGAATCGCTGCGGAGTCGACCTCCGGCTCCTCGGCCGCCTGATGAGGATGCGTGCCTATCGTGAAGTAAACATTTTGAAATCGTTCCGCTATCGCGACCAGCCGCGCGCCCTGTCGGATGCGGGTGGAGATCGTCACCAGGCGCTCGACGCCTGCCGCCTGCGCCCGCTCGACGACCGCCGCCAATTCGTCCGCGAAGTCGGGGAAGTCCAGATGACAATGACTGTCGATGAGCTGCGTCACGCGCTGGCTTCCGGCTCGACATAGCGC
>JBAQGU010000344.1:0-6240 GCA_049287975.1 Roseiarcus sp. | reverse complement strand
GGCTTCATCCCGCGCTGCGCAGGAGTCTCCGGAGCCAGCGCCGCCAACGCCTCGAAACGCGCGTAGGAGCTCGCTGCCGCCTTCAGTCGCCAGCCGCGCTCGGTCTCTTCCGCCAGGGCCACGCCGCTCGGCTGCGTCCCGGCCCACGCAGCGTCGATTCCGAGCACGGTTCTCATCAGCCGCCTCAATAGCCGACCGCGGCGGCAGCCAAGATCGCGGCGAGGCGGCGAGTCGCAGTCATCATTGCCCCTTCTTGCACCCGATGGATTAGCACATGGCCGCAGGAAACGCCGCTACTTCCGCAGATCGCGCATCGCGCGAGTTGGCGTCGAACGGAGCGGCGCCGGGGTTGCGTCTACCTAGAGATTCAATGAACCGAAAGTGAACATCCGTCGAACGATTTGTGACTAAATCAATACTTTGCCGGCCCTATTGACTCGCGCGAATCACCTGACCACCTTGGATGAGATCATTGTTGCGTAAAGGAGCGCCCGTGCCGTCCGTTCGTCCTTATTGGAAGGGCTATATCAAGCTAGCCCTGGTTTCCTGCCCGATCGGCCTCTGGACGGCATCGTCGTCGGGCGAGCGCGTGGCGTTTCGCCAGATCAACAAGAAAACCGGCAACCGCCTCCGCCAGCAGCTGGTCGACGACGAAACGCGCGAGCCCGTCGAGGCCGAAGACAAGGGCCGGGGCTACGAATACGCGAAGGGCTCCTACCTCATGATCGAGGACGACGACCTCGAGGCGATCGAAATCGAGAGCCATCACACGATCGAAATCGACTCCTTCGTGCCGCGCGAGGAAATCGACGAACGCTTTCTCGACACCCCCTATTACATCGCGCCGAACGAGCCCGTCGGCCAGGAGGCCTTCGCGGTCATCCGGGAGGCGATGCGCGGCAAGAATATGGTCGCCTTGGGCCGCGTGGTGCTCTCGAAGCGCGAACGGGTGATCATGCTGCAGCCTTGGGACAAGGGGCTGCTCGGCACCACGCTGCGGTATCCCTACGAGCTGCGCGAGGCGAAGGATTATTTCTACGACATCGCCGACGTCAAGGTCGAGCCGGAGTTGCTGACGCTCGCCCAACACATCCTGAAGACCAAAGAGGCGCGGTTCGATCCGACGAAGTTCGTCGATCGCTACGAACAGGCGGTGCTGCAAATGCTGGACAAGAAGAAGGCCGGCCTGCCGACGGCGACTGTGAAGGCGTTCCCGCCGCCGCGCAACGTCGTCAATCTGTTCGAGGCTTTCCGACAGAGCCTGGGGGAGTCCGAGCGGGAGTTGAAGGCCGAGGCGGAAGCGAAAGCCGCCGAGAAGCCCGCCGCCGCGAAAGCGCCCAAGCCGAAGAAGGCCAAGCCGAGGGTGGAAGGCCAGCGTGAGTTGCTGCTGCCGATTGACGGCAAGAAGGGCGAGGAGAAGAAGCCCGCATCTGTTTCGACGCCGCGACGGAAGGCCGGCTGACGCCGATCGGGCGATGTTTAGTGTGTAGGAGTTCCGCGATGCTCGACCGTTCTACTTCCCATCCCGCCAGTATGTTCCGCGTTCCCCGCACGTCCTCGCGCGCCGAGACCTTCGTCGACCTCGTGACGATCGAGTTGAGCGGCCATAACGGCTGCGGCGCGAGCTTCGATTGCGAGGTCGAATTCACCCGGGAGCCGATCGTTGCGGCCCAGACCTACGGCGATCCGAGCGATTGCTTTCCGGAGGAAGGCGGCGAGGTCGAAATCACGACGGTGCGGCCCTACAAGTGCAACATCGTTCCGGCGACGGGCCGCAGAGGCACGACGCGCGAATATCTGCCGTGCCCGAAATGGCTCGAGGAACTGCTGACCGATTGCATCGATCCCGTTTCGCTGAGGGGGGAGTGAAGAGCAATACCCGGCAGGCGGTTCGCTGGATCGTCATTGCGAGGAGCGAAGGACGAAGCAACCCAGAAGCCGCGCGATGCGGCCCTGGGTGGCCTCGCTGCGCTCGAATGACGATGTGATCTTTGTGGGGACAGCACGGAAATCGTGAAGGTTCAAAGGCCGATAACGTCCAGTATGAATTTGGCGGACCCTCCTTGGCTGATCTATGCCTAGGGCAGAAAGCATTCGGAGCAACGCCCCGCCAAAGCGATCCCACAGCCGATCAAGGATGCGATGGCCGCCGATCCCAAGGCCTATTTCGAGGCCGATTGGTCGCCATCCGCGGCCTATTCGTTGGGCAATATTACCCGCCGCCTCTCTCTCGAAACTCCCCGAGAATCGAGCTTCGGAGGCGTGAAACTCCTGAGTTTGTTGCGCTGGCGTATTTCGCGAGATATGCTGCGAAAAAAGCAGCCAGAGACGACACGAGGCGCGCAGGGAGGATCTGAATGAGCGGGTATTCACCGCCCCGCCAAGGTCGTTCGAGGAATCAAACCGAGCCATTGCTGGCGCTGAGGAGAGTCAGCAAGTTCTTTGGCGCCCTGCGCGCGCTGCATCAGGTCGATTTCAGCATCTATCCCAGTGAGATTCAGGCGTTGGTCGGCGACAATGGCGCCGGCAAATCTACTCTCGTCAAAACCATTTCTGGCGCCCACCGAGCCGATGAGGGCGAGTTCTTCTTCAAGGGCGAGCCGGTGAGCATCGCCAGCCCGGATGATTCGTTCGCCCTCGGCATTGCGACCGTCTACCAGGACCTGGCGCTGGTCGGCACGCGGGACGTGGCTCACAATTTGTTCATCGGCCGCGAGCCGACGAAATGGGCCATGGTGGATCGCCGCAGGATGGTGACTGAGGCGAGACAAGTGATTGGCCTCCTCAACGTCGACATCCCCTCGGTCGACGCGCTGGTCGCCAATCTCTCCGGCGGTCAGCGGCAGGCGGTGGCGATCGGCCGCGCCGTGCATGAAGGTCGCTCGATTTTGGTGCTCGACGAGCCGACCGCAGCGCTCGGCGTCCGGGAATCCCATCAGATGATGACCTTGATCGAGAAGCTGCGCGACCAGGGCAAGGCCATCCTGATCGTCAGTCACAACCTGCTGCACGTCTTCCGCATCGCTGATTGCATCACGGTCCTGCGCGGCGGCCGCGTCGTCGGCACACGGAGGAAGGCGGAGACGAGCGTGGACGAGATCGTCAAGATGATCACCGGCGCGGACATGCTCTAGCTGCCGCCCGTACGGGGCGTGGAGTGTCATGATGAGTGGCGAAATCGACTCGGTGCTGGACGCCACGCTGTCGGCGCCGCCGCCGCCGCGTCTCGGGCGCAAGAGCTGGATACGCCGGGTCTTCGGCCATCGCGCGGTCATCATGCTGGTGATCAATCTCGGCTTCATCCTGATCATGACGCGGCTGTCGCCCTACTTTCTCTACGCCGGGAACGGCTTTGCCAACTTCAAGGTGATGCTGGTCAGCATGGCGATGGACACCATCGTGCTGGCGGCCATGGTCATGCTGCTCATCGGCGGAATGTTCGATCTGTCCGTCGATGGCGTGGTCAACATGACCGGCGTCGTCACCGGGGCGCTGCTCGTCTCGGGCGTCAACATCTGGCTCGCCATGGCTGCTGGAGCGGCTTCGGCCCTCATCGTCGGTTTGATCAATGGATTCGCCGTGACCTGGCTGAAGATGAACCCGCTGATGACGACGCTCGGGACGTGGTGGATCGCGCAGGGCCTCGCCTTCGGCATCACCCAAGGAATCTCCAGTCACAGTTTCCCTCGAGAGTTCATCGATATCGGCTATTCCTCGCCGTGGGGGATCACGATGCCGATCTGGTACGCGTGCTTCCTCGTCGCCTTGGCCATCTGGGTGCTGGCCAAGACGCGCTTCGGCTATCACATCTACGCAATTGGCGGCAATCGTGAGGGCGCACGCTTGCATGGCGTCAAGGTCAACCGCGTGACGATCATCTCGTTTGTCCTGGTCGCCCTGGCCAGCGCCTTGTCCGGGATCGTCTATGCCGCACGGTTGAACGCGGCCGTGCCGCAAACGGTGAATGGCCTCAATCTGCGCGTCATCTCGGGCGCAGTCATCGGCGGCTGCAGCCTGAACGGCGGCGAAGGATCGATCGTGGGCGCCTTGCTGGGGCTGTTTTTCATGACGATGCTGACGAACGCCAGCATCATGCTCAACATATCTCCTTATTGGCAGATGTGCATTCTCGGCGTCGTCGTGTTGATCGCCGTCGGGGCGGATGCTTTTGCCAAGCGTAGAATACCTGCCGCCTGACGATCGGATTCTTCAATCAAATCTCAGCGGACGTCACTCGATTGATGACGAGACGACAATATGGTTGATTGCCGCGTAACGGCGGCATAACGGAGGAGGAAAGCATGCGGAGAACTCTCGCGCCAGCAGTAACAATCGCTATGGCGGCCATCCTGGGCTGCGCCGGCTGGCCGGCGGCCGGGTGGGCGGCCAACGTGCCTGTCGCCGATCAGGAATACATCTGGGTGGCCGCCAATGTCAGTCATCCCTTCTATGCCGAAGGCAAAGCCGGCTGGGACGCCGCGGCAAAATCCCTCGGCGTCAAGGCGCAATTCCTCGGGCCTGAAAACCCGGATGTGCAGCAGCAGATCGCGCTCGTCGAAGCCGCCATCGCCAAGCCGACGACGGCGGGCATCGTCATCTATTCGGTCAACGACGACGCCATCGAGCCGGTGCTGACCAAGGCGCGGGCGGCTGGGATACCGGTCATCGCCGCCAATGGGGAAATCAAGGACCATTCGGCGCGCGACGCCTATGTCGGAACGGCCAATTCCGCGCTGGGTTCAACGGCTGCGGACCTGGTCGGCAAGGCGCTGAACGGCAAGGGCAAAGTGGGAATCGTGTCGTTCATGACCGCGCAGAATCATCAGGAGCGCGTCCAAGGCTTCAAGGCCGAGCTGGCCGCGAAGTTCCCCGCCATAGAGGTCGTCGGCATCGCTTCGGAGGACGGAACTCCGCAAAGCGAGACGACGGCGGCATCGACGTTCCTGCAAGCCCACCCGGACGTAAACCTCTTGTGGACGACGGATGCCGGTAGCGGCTTCGTCGCGCAGGTGATCAAGGATCAGGGTTTGCAGGGAAAGGTGCTCGCAGTGGGCACCGACCGCACCGCGGAGCAGCTCGCCGCCATAAAGAACGGCACTGTTTATGCGACTATCGTTCAAGACACCTTCGCGGAAGAATGGACGGCGCTGTACTTTCTTTACTGGAAGTACAACCACTTGTCGTCCGTTTCAGACACCTGCATCACGCGGCCGACGGTGATCACGAAGGACAATGTCGCCACGATGGAAAAACCCTTCGTTTCCCAGCAGCCCCCCAAAGACGTGTCGGATCAGGCGTACATCTGGGTCGCCGCCAACATCGGCGATCCCTTCTATACCGACGAGTTGAAGGCGTGGGCCGCCGCGGTCAAGGATCTCGGCGTGAAACCGACGACCATCACGGGGCCGGTCAACCAAGACGTGCCGGCGCAGATCGCCGTCGTCGAGCAGGCGATCGCCAACCCGACGACGGCGGGAATCCTGATGGGGGCCGCTATCGATTACAAGTCGACCGACACGGTGCTGGCCAAAGCCCGCGCTGCCGGCATCCCGACGCTTTATGGCAACGGCCAAGGCGAGGACTCGGCCGCACGCGACGCGTTCGTTGGAACGGACAATTTCGCTCTGGGCCGCAAGTCCGCGGAACTCGCCGTCAAAGCCCTGAAGGGTAAAGGCAAGGTGGGAATCACAGCCATCACCGCGGCCGCCAACATACAGCAGCGGATAACGGGCTTTACCAACTACCTCAAGGCAAATGCTCCCGACATACATGTCGACGCGGTCGTGAATGAAGACGGATCAGCCAAAAGTCAGACCGACGCCGCAAACAACCTGCTGCAGGCCCATCCCGACCTGAACCTGGTTTACAACACCGACGATTCCGGCAGCCTCTTCATTGCCCAAGTGCTCAAGGAGCAGGGTTTGAAGGGCAAGGTGCAGATCATCGGCACAAACGCTGCCGCTGATCAGCTACCCACCCTCAAAAGTGGCGAAGTCTACGCCAATGTGACGCAAGATCTCTATGCGGAAGAATGGATTTCGCTGCACTTCCTGTTCTGGCTGCACAACAAGATGACGACCGTCCCCGATACGTGCTACGGGTCGGCTGTCGTCGTCAACAAGGACACGCTCAGCAAGTAAGGCGCCTGGAATCGTCATTGCGAGCGCAGCGAAGCAATCCAGGGGCCACAGCACGCGGCCCCTGGATTGCTTCGTCGCAAGGGCTCCTCGCAATGACGGA
>JBAQGU010000343.1:0-5437 GCA_049287975.1 Roseiarcus sp. | reverse complement strand
ACCCTTGAGAGACGCTAGATTGGCCGTCCAGTCGTTGCCGGTCAGGGCGTCGCGGAATGCCGCCATCATGAGCAACTGTCCGGGCTTGGGGATGAGAACCAGGCCGTCTCGCCTGTTCGCGACCTTTCTCACCTCCTGCTCGAGAACCGCATCGTGGAAGAAGACGGTGACCGCGTGCTTTGGGCCCCATTGGTCGACCTCGAGCCGGATCGAGCCGTCCGTCGTTTCCCTCAATAGATGGGCCTCGAACGCGATCTGCTGATCGAGCACGAGGCTGCGGTAGTTCTGCCGATCTCGTAGCGATCTGCGATGACGCAGAAGCCAGCCGAGGACGAAGCCGCCGCCGCCGATCGCTATGGCGACCAGGGCCGAGGCCACCTGGAACAAGCGGACGTGTTCTTCCGCCCACGCAAATATCGTCGGCAATGTGCTGTTCCCCGCGCGCCTCGTTGCCTCGGATTCCGGGACAGGAACACCGCTCGTTACTATTTTGCAAGATAGCTGGTTTGCCGTGATGGCGCCGCGCTGGCAGCGCATCGTTTGTTCGGTCAGCGGCGCGCGACGGATCGAGGCGAACAGCTGTCGGGAGTCCGTGATGGTATCGCTTCTGTGGCGGCGCGCCGCGCCCCGCGCTGCGGAACAACGCGGCTACGTCAAGCGGACCATGATCGCCCCCGCGATCACGAGCGCCACGCCGACGATGCGGCCGACCGAAAGCTCGCGCACCTCGAGCGCGAACAGGCCGAGTCGATCGATCGTCAGCGCCGCGATCAATTGTCCCGCGATCACGAAGCTGAACGTCGCGGCGGCCCCGAGCCGCGGCGCCAGCATGACGTTCAGGCTGAGGAAAATCGCGCCGAGCGTGCCGCCGACGACGAGTAGATAGAGCGGCGTCGCCGCGATGTCGGAGACCGACGGAAGCTGGCGGAACACGACCATATTGGTCCCTAGCAGCAAGAACCAACTGACCGTGATGGAGATCCAGGTCGCGACGATCGCGCCGCCCACGGATTTGGCGAGGAGCGAATTGACGCTCGCCTGAGCCGGGAACAGAGTCCCGGCGGCGATGGCCAAGAGGGCGAGAAGGACATTTTGCGGGTTCAAGGACATCTCCGGACCGCTTGTGGACGCGGTGCTTCGTAGCAGAAAAGGGCTGCTGGGCGTTATTGGCGCAAAGGCAAGAATTCGCCGCATCTGGCGGTCTGGACTGCTACCTTGGTCGAAATGACTGGGATCACCCCCGCCGCCGAACCCGCGCCTCCGCGAGCAGGCAGAGCAGTTCGTAGAGGATCGTCGCGCCGCAGAGCGCGGTGTTGGTTCCGGGATCGAACGGCGGCGAGACCTCGACCACGTCGGCGCCGATCAGATCGAGGCCGCGCAGCCCGCGCACCAGGGCCGCCGCCTCGCGCATCGTCAGCCCTCCCGCTTCCGGCGTGCCGGTGCCGGGCGCGATCGAAGGGTCGAGCGCGTCGATGTCGAAGGAGACGTAAGTCGGCGCATCGCCGACGACGGCGCGTGCGATTTCGACCGCGCCCTTCGCGCCGATCTCATCGAATTCCTCGATGAAGATGATGCGAACGCCGTGGCGGGCGCAAAAGTCCCAGGCCTCGAAGACGTTGTGAGCGCCGCGGATGCCGATCTGCACCATGCGCTTCGGGTCGAGCAGCCCATCCTCGATCGCGTTGCGAAACGGCGATCCGTGATGAAATCGCGTGCCCTGGATCGGCCCCAGCGTATCGGTGTGCGCGTCGATATGCACGAGGCCGACAGGCGCGTCTTTGACCAGCCCCTTCAGGATCGCATAGGTGATGGAGTGATCGCCGCCGATCGACAGCGGCGTCGCGCCGGCGGCGGCGAAGCGCTCGTAGAAGGCGACGATGTCGGCCTCGGCCGTCGCATTGTCGAACAGCGAATGGAAACGCACGTCCCCGACGTCGGCGATGCGGCAGAGATCGAACGGATTGATCCGGAACACGTGATGGGTCGCGCGCATCAGCGACGAAAGGTCGCGCACCGCGCGCGGACCGTGGCGGGTGCCGACCCGGTTCGTCGCGCCGCCGTCGAACGGCACGCCGGCGATGCCGATGTCGACGCCGCCGAGATCGAGCCGGTGTGGCGCGCGCAGGAAAGTGGCGATCTCCGCGAAGCGCGGCGCGAAACGAGGATCGAAGTCGGCGTCGTAACTGACCTTGTCGTTGAAAAACTTGCCGTTCGCCATGTTGCTCTTCATCCCAGTTAAACGCTCGTCATGCCTGGCCTCGAGCCGGGCATCCGGGCGCTGCCCTCGCTGATTACCACGCAAACCTCGACCCTGGATGCACGGGTCGTTCCCCGGATCAAATCTGGGGACGTGCGTGAAAATCCAGCCGCGCCCCCTTGCGCCGCGGCTCAGTGACAGAAAAATGATTGTTTTTCTCGATAATTAGCAAATTATCGTTATCTTCCAAAGGTATGCTTGCCGGTGCAGCCGTCCGTAATCCGCTCTGGACCAGCGAGTTCGCCATTGTGGAAAATTCAATTTTATGCCAACTTTGCCGGGTTGGCCGCGGCGGAAGCGTCGACGGTCGCGATCTTTCGATGGCGCGAAACGTCGTCGGTCGGCGCCTCGGCTTTCGCTCGGCGGCGCGCGTTTGGAGGGCAACGCACATGTACAAGTCGACCCATAGTCTGCTTTTGGCGGGCGTCAAACGCCGTTCGTTCCTGAAATCGTCGGCGGCGCTCGGACTGGGCGCCGTCGCCGGGCACCGAGGCGATCTCCTGGCGCAACGATCTGACCTCCATCAAGCCGGAGGAGGTTTCCTACGGCACGCTCTGGAACGACGAATACAAGAACAAGGTGCAGGGCCGTCCGCATTCGCTGCTGCTCGGCATCGGCCTCTGGCTCGACGGCAATGGAACGCTGCCGTCCAAACGCATGCTCGACTCGTTCAAGGACGAGGACAGCTTCAAGAAGCTGTACGACGTGATCTTGAAGTTGGCGATCGACCACAAGCCCTGGATCACGCAATTCTGGGACTCGGCCGACAACACCAAATCGGGTCTGATCACCAATGGCGTCGTCATCGGCCAGACCTGGGACGGCCCGGTGATCAGCCTGAAGAAGGCGGGCAGGCCGGTCTCCTACCAGGCGCCGAAGGAAGGCGCGATCGGTTGGGTCGACGGGTTCTCGCTGGTCAAGGGCGCCAAGAACGTCGATCAGGCGTATGAGTGGCTGAAATATATCGACACGCCCGAGGCCTCGGCCAGGGCGGCGGAAAATTCGGGCTAATCCCTCCGCGGTCGGCGCCGACAAGCTGCTTTCCGACAAGGCGCGCGCGCTCTTCAACGAAGCCTGTCCCGGCAAGTCGATCGACAACATATGGTGGCGCCCGGTCGAGCCGACCTGGTTCGCCGAGTTGCGTAGCCAGTACGCCGAGAAGTTCAAGGCGGCGTGAGCTGGTCGCGTGCTGAAAGGGGCGCGGCGCAGCCGAACAGCGCCCCGACGACTTGCGATGCTCATGCCGTATTCCTTCCGCGCGGCCCGGCCCGACGACATGCCGCTCCTGCGGGCGTGGTTGCGCACGCCCGAGGTCGCACGCTGGTGGGGCGATCCCGACGAACAGGCCGCGATGTTGGAGGAGGATCTGACCGAGCCGGGCATGGTCATGCGCATCGTTGCGCTCGGCGAAAAACCATTCGCTTATGCGCAGGACTATGCCGTTGATCGCTGGCCGCAAGCCCATTTCGCCGGCTTGCCGCCAGGCTCGCGTGCGATCGATTCTTTCATCGGCGAGCCCGAAATGATCGGCCGCGGGCATGGCTCGGCATATTTGCGATTGCTCGCCGCGCGGCTGCGGGCCGAGGGCGCGCCGGCCGTCGCGATCGATCCCGCGGCGGACAACATGCGCGCTCGGCGAGCCTACGAGAAGGCGGGGTTCGTGCCCGATCGGGTCGTCGACACGGACGAAGGCCTCGCGGTCTTGATGATTTTCGAGCCGTAACGCGATGTTGCTCGGACAACGAAACGGTCGCGCGCTTTACGGCGCTCCGCCAATGTCCCCGGCAAGGGAGATGTCGACGCCGATTGCCGCCGCCCTTATTGGGTCACAAGCCGCGCCGCAATCGATCGTGCAGGGGACGAATTCAAGTCTTCCAGGGGTTTATCAGCTGGGTCCCACCGTCGGCGAAGTCCGCCGTGTTGCGGGTGACTATGAAGCTAGCCTTACGGGCGTGGGCTATAGAGGCTATCTGGAGGTCGGGCGTTCCGATGGGCCGCCCTCTTTGCCGACGCGCCGAAGCGAGCATTGCGTAAGCTTCCGCTGCCGCTCGATCGAATGGCAGAACTCGTCCCTTCAACAGGCGAGCGAACACATCGTGGACGGCCCGCTCGAGTTCGGCGCGGCGGCGGCCTCGGGGGAGAAGGTCTATGCCAAAGAGCATTTCGGCCTCGCTGATCGCCGTCGCGTACAATTCATCCGCGAATTGCGAGTTGGCCCACGCCATTACGGCGCGATCCGGAACGGCCTTCGCGAGTTCGGAGAGCACATTGGTGTCGAGTACAATCATCGATCCCATTCAGGACCAGAAAAATCCGGGGGATCTCGCTCCACGAATTCGCGACGGTCGGGAAGTTCGAGCTCGACGCCGCCGAGTGGGCCGAAAAGCGCGCGCATAGCTTGTCCTAGCGTCTGCCTCGGCGCCGCGGTTTCGCCAGCGAGACTATCACGTAAGCGGGCGCGAGCCTCGGCTTCCATGGATCGACCATGGTCGCTGGCGCTGGCTTTCAGACGGGCGTGCAACTCCTCGTCCACGTTTCGAATGACAATAGTCGCCATGAATAATTCTCTCTACAGGAGTAATGCTAGCACGCTAGCAAGCTCGGAAACGAAGCGCAACAATTCCCCTCCGTTCCTCGCTTGGCTTTTATCCCTATTCTTGCGAGGCTAGGGCCGGAGCAGCACATCGGGCGGGGCATGAGCGCGGACGTCGATCTCGACCATGTGACGATCCGCTTCGGCGGTTTCACCGCCGTCGAGAGCGTCAGCCTGAAGATCAGCGGCGGCGAATTCTTCTCGATTCTCGGCCCCTCCGGTTGCGGCAAAACGACCTTGCTGCGGACGATCTCCGGCTTTCTCGAGCCGACGGAGGGCGCGGTCAGGATCAGCGGCCAGGACATGTCCGGGATCGGCTCCAACAAGCGGCCGACCACGCTGATTTTTCAAAACCTCGCGTTGTTTCCGCTGATGTCGGTGGCCGAGAACATCGGCTACGGCCTGCGCGTGCGCGGCGTCGGCAAGAGGGAGCGCCGCCGCAAGGCCGACGAACTGCTGGCGCTCGTCGCGCTGCCGGGGCAGGGCGACAAAAAAATCAGCGAGCTGTCGGGCGGGCAGAAGCAGCGCGTCGCGGTCGCGCGGGCGCTCGCGGTCGAACCGAAGGTGCTGCTGCTCGACGAGCCGCT
>JBAQGU010000342.1:0-3162 GCA_049287975.1 Roseiarcus sp. | reverse complement strand
GTACCACCCAGAGAATTGTCGATTGCCCTGGTAGCTGACGAGCGGTCTGGTCGGGCAACCGGACGGGCTGGAGCCTCGTGACGAAGGCCGCCTTCGGCGGTTGAGCAATCCGACAGGCAAGTAACGCGAGTGAAGCCTGAGCAGGGCTCGAAAGTCGAGATGCGGATGCCGACCCGCCTGCAAAACGGTGAAGGCAGCATGGAGGGGAAACAATCGACGTGCGCACCCGTTCGATCCGCCGGGGTAGTGGGCACGGCACGCCAGAAGGTTGATGCGGGTAATCTGGGGAGACCCGTTTGGCATGAGGGTAGCGGCCTCAACGCCGCGGTGGAAGTTTCTTGGCGCCGCTCGCGTGCAGCTCGCGCACCACGTCGAGTGTGGCAAGCAGCGGACCGTTGTCTTTCCACGAACGAAAGACGAAAGCGCCAAGGATGATCGGCGACATGCGCCGCACGCTCGCACTAGCGCTCGACGACCTCGCCGAGATTGTCAGGGCGCGCCTTGACGACCGCCGCCTCGGCTTCGGTCACAAGGGTTTTGAGGCGTTCCCAGCCGAGCGCGCTTTCCACGGCGGCGATTTGATCCCGCCCGGACTCCCTGGCGGCGACGAGGCGCTCGACCTGACGACGCCGAGCCGGCCGAGCCTTCGCCTGCGGATTCCGACGAAGCCGGCCACCAATTCCAATAAGAAGCCGGCCACCGATTCCGATCTGAATCCGGCCGGGATTCCGATTTGAGGCCGGCCACCCAGCGTTTGGCTCCCCGGATCGAGGCGATGATCTTTCCGCGCGGCGGCTTGGTCAAAGGGATGTGGTTTTAGGGTCCGCGAAGGCCGATAGAGGATGGCCAGGTTGTGAAGGGCGGGTGGCGGTCGCGTGCCGCTTCCCTCATGACGCTTTTCCAAAATGAGAATTGCTGCGACCCGGTTTAGCCTTGGTTAGCCCGAGGCGAACGGGTCGACGACCGTCGCACATGCGACCGCTTGTCGCGACCCCCGATCTTGGCACTATTGGCCGAAACCAGCGCGAACAAGCTAGGAAACCCCATGAAACTCTCATTCGTTGCTGTGCTTGCCCTAGCCTCGGCGGCGGTGGCGGCGCGCCGCAGATCTTGGGAAGCGCGTTCGGATCGGTTGTCATACTTTTCGCGGCCACAGGGATTTGATCGAACGGCAGCGGGTGCCTTCGCCCCGCCGCTTGGAAACGCCTCTAGGGATTGCAGCGCCGCAACGGAAGTCGCGAGGAAACGGCCAAGCTCTTCCTGATGTTCTGTAATCAGCCCGACCTCTGACCCCTGACCAGGTGGACGATCTGCGCCGCCGCTACGACTTGCGTTGATGGAAGCAAGCGCGTGACTACGCCGTCCGCGAAGAATGCGCTAGAAGTCTGCCACGAACTTTCCCTTCTCGAGTATCAATTCGCCATCCAAGTAGATAGTCGGCGCACCGATGATGCCGTCAAGATGGATTTTGGACTTCACCGTGCCACCTGGCAGTGCTGCGCTGCTGCCTGTGCTGACATGGGTCCAGCCGTAAACTCGCTCGCCCTCGAAGCTTGGATCCTCGCCGATCAGCGCGGCTCCCGGATTCGTCCCAATGCCCCAAGCCGCGAACTCGTAGGCATTCGGGTCATCCAATGACGCCAGCAAGGCCGACAAGCGCGCTGCTTCATTGCCACCCTCGATCGTCACCAGGCGGCTTTCCTCGAAGCGCATTGTGACCGGGGTCGAAACCCGCCCAATCTGAGTGATCGACCCATCCACGACGGCGACGCCCGAGGCCTTCTTCATAATTGGGACACTCAGGAATAGGCCCGGCGGAAAGGCGTCGAGGTCGCCCGACTCGCGGGCGACACCGTCCATGATTGCCAACGGATGCTCGAGTTCGTACCGCATGTCGGTGCCTAGTGCGGTCGTGACGCGAGCGGTCCGGGCGCGCGAGACGCGGGCCGAGAGGTTGTTGGTCAGTCGCACGAGGCGATCCATGTCGACCGAAAGCGTACGCAGGAATCCGTCCTCGGTCACGCCCGGCATTGTAATAATGCGTGCTCCGGCTTTCTGCGCTTCAACCCTGGCGGAGGAGTGAGTCAGTGAGTAGGTTGTGTAGAGGTAAGCGATGTCGGATTGCGCCATCGCGGCGCTCACCGCAGGCGGGGGCTCCTGCGGCGTGGAGCGTCGAGTCGGCATGATGGTGAGCACCGGCTCGGCCCCGGGCGCCAGCGCCGCGCCCATCAGAGCCTCGGCGACAGACGGGTCACGCATCGTATCCGTGACGATCAGCACCTGTTCGCCCGGTCGAACGTGACCGCAAAATTCCATTGCCACGCGGGCGCAGCGTTGGAGTTCGACCGATTTCATCGTATCACCTCGACTTGGCTGGTGGGCGGCTTACGGCTCGCATCGGACCGTCCGATCGGCCTCCGCTCGACCGTCTCGCGCGGCGGAGGCCGTCGCCCTCTGATCATATCGGCGCCCTTCTCGGCGATCATCATTGTCGTTGCGCAGGTGTTTCCAGACGGCATGCTGGGCATGACGGACGCATCCACGATCCGAAGCCCATCAAGACCGTGGACCCGCAGCTGGTCATCGACGACGGCAGAGGGATCATCGGCGCGGCCCATGCGAGCAGTCCCCATGACGTGGTAACACGACACGCCGACCTGCCGAGCGTAGTTGAGCAGGCCGTCATCGCTGGTCACATCAGGACCCGGCAGCGTCTCGCCGTCGAAGAAATGCGCGAGTTCGGGTGTCTGCATGAGCCGACGGGCGGCCCGCATGCCGCCGAGCAGCACGGCTTGGTCGCGCGGATCTTCCAGATAGTTCGGCTGTATGATCGGATCCTGAAACGGATCGGACGAGCGCGACCGAACGAAACCGGTGCTTTCCGGGCGATGCTGCCACACTCCGCAGGTCATGCCGGGATAGTTGTCGAGCATGCCGATATATCCCTCGCGATAGCTGGCGGGCGTGAACACCCCTTGGATGTCGGGGGCGCTGAGTCCCTCTCGCGATTTCGAGAACCAATGAACCAGGGACGGGCTGACCGCCAGGATATTGGGCTTGCCGACCATCCACCGCGCGATCTGAGCCGCGAGCCTGGGGCCTCGCGCGATCTCATTCAGCGTTAGGCTGTTTTTGACCCGCGCGACCATGCGCACCGAGAAG
>JBAQGU010000341.1:0-4183 GCA_049287975.1 Roseiarcus sp. | reverse complement strand
CCGCGGGCGCGCGTTGCATCCAGATAAGAAATCGACGCACTATGTCCGCCTCGCCCACGATGGGGTCGGACGCAGGATTCGAGGCGGCATCGACGGCTATCACGAACAGCTCCCACGCGAGCGAATTCTGGCTCACACTCATTAGTTGCGCACTTTGTGGTAAACGCGGGTTTAAGGAACGTACGGGGAGAACAAAATGTCCTGTCTCGGATCCAGCCGGCCGCGCAGCGGACCTTGTTTCAAAAATTTCGCCGCCCGCGATGCCTTGCCTCGCGAGCCGTGGACCCGGCCGCTGAGGAATGCTGCGTCATCGCTCGGCTCGTTCGCCTCCATCTACGTCAAGGCGGCGCAATTCTGGACGACAATTGCGGGCAGACGACCCGCGCCCGCCATCGCGGTCTGACTTGATGCGCTCATTGCTGTTCGTCCCCGGGGATTCGGAGAAAAAGCTCGCGAAGGCGCTGGAGAGCGGCGCCGACGCGCTGATCCTCGATCTCGAAGATTCCGTCGCCCTCGCGGCCAAGCCCCAGGCGCGCGGCGCGGTCGCCGCGTTCATCGGCGCGACGCGGGCCATCGTCCGGCGCCCGCGGCTCTACGTCCGCGTAAACCCGCTCGACGGCGGTCTCACCGAGGCCGATCTCGACGTCGTGATGGCCGCCGGCCCCGACGGGATCATGCTGCCGAAGAGTTTTGGCGGCGCCGATGTGCAACGGCTCGGCGTGAAACTCGCGGTGCGCGAAGCCGAGAACGGTCTCGTCGACGGCGCGACGCGCATTCTCGCGATCGCGACGGAAAGCGCGCGCGCCCTGTTCGGTCTGGCGAATTACGCGGGCGCCAGCGCACGCCTCGATGGTCTCGCCTGGGGCGCCGAGGATCTCAGCGCCGATCTCGGCTCGGAGACTTATCGGCTTGCCGACGGCGCTTACTCTGGCCCCTATCGCCTTGCGCGCGATCTGACGCTGATCGCCGCGGTCGCGGCCGAGGCGACGCCGATCGATACGGTGTTCGTCAATTTCCGCGACGAGGCGGGGCTCCGCGCGGAGTGCCTCGCCGCACGGCGAGACGGATTCACCGCGAAGATGGCGATCCACCCCGCGCAGGTTCCGGTCATCAACGAGATATTCTCGCCCTCGTCGGAGGCGATCGCCCGCGCCCGAGCGATCGTCGCCGCCTTCGAAGCCGCGCCCGTCGCGGGCGTCCTGTCGGTCGAGGGCGAGATGCTCGATCTGCCGCATCTGAAGCGCGCGCGGAAAGTGCTGGAGCGGGCGGGGATAGGCGCAGAATAACGGAACCCATGGGTCTCCCGTCATTGCGAGCGATGCAACCCCTTGAAATCCCACAAAACGGCCAAAGGATTGGTTGGAAAATCTTGGAGAAAACAGGCGGAGTTTTGGAAAAGCTTGGAGAAAAAGCTTGGAGGATTCGGGGGAGCCGTAGGGGCCTCGGCCGTCGCTCGATCGAGCAACGAGTCCGCGAATTTCTACTTGGAGCCGCCGCGTGACTGACGCCCCCGTGCCGCGGCCAGAGGCGCCGCCCCCGGCCGAGGCGACGCTCGAACGGCGATGGCGGTGGATTTTCCCGGCCATGAGGGTGATATTTCTGTTCGTCGCCGCTTGGCTAGTCTGGTACATCGCGGGAAATTGGAACCGGTGGACCGGCGCCGCCCGCCTCGAGAGCACCGACGACGCCTATATGGCCGGCGACGTGACTCCGCTATCTGCCCGAGTTTCCGGCTATATCACCAAAGTCGCGGTCAACGACTATCAAGCCGTGCACAAGGGCGATTTGATCGCGATCATCGATCCCTCCGACTATGAAGCTCAGCTCGCGCTTGCGCGGGCCAATCTGGCGGCGGCGCAGGCGACGCTCGCCAATATCGCCAACCAGCGAGACGTGCAGCGCGCCCTGATCAGCCAAGCCGGGGCGACGATCGACGCCACGCAGGCCGATGTGTTGCGTTATGATCTCGAAGACAGGCGCCAGCGCGATCTCGTCTATCACTCTTCGGCAGGAACGCAGCAGCTGTTGGAGCAGGCGGACGCCAACGACAAACGCGCCCATGCGCAACTGGAGCTGAACAAAGCGCAGCTGGAACAACAAAAGGCCGTTCTGGCGGGTCTCGACATTCAGCAGAAACAGATCGAGGCGCAAATTCGCGCCGCCGAGGCGCAGGTTGCGCTGGCGAGCGACAATCTCACATACACGCATATCGTTTCGCCGGCCGACGGCCTTGTCGGCCAACGGCAAGTGCGGCCCGGCCAGTTCGTCAACGTCGGCACACAGGTGATCGCGGTCGTCCCGCTGCCCAACATCTGGGTGATCGCGAACTACAAGGAAACCCAGATGACCGATGTGCGCCTCGGCCAGCCCGCGCGCGTCACCGTCGATGCTTTCCCCGACCTCGTTCTGACCGGCCATGTCGACAGTTGGTCGCCAGGCACGGGAAGCACCTTCGCGCTGCTGCCGCCCGACAACGCGACGGGCAATTTCACCAAAGTCGTGCAGCGCCTTCCGGTGAAAATCGCGCTGGACAGACATCCCGCGCTCGGCACGCTGGTTCGTCCAGGCATGTCGGTCGAGGCCACGATCGACACCGGCGCCAAACCGGCAGCAGAGGCCGGCGAGCCCGCCGCGACCGCTGCGAAGCAGCCGTGAGCCTGCATCTTTCGCCCTTTACGGCGGCAGGGGCAGCGCTTCACCGACACGCGCCTTTTCATCCGCGTCTCAGCGCCGAAACCCTGCGTCCCTATATCGGGATTCTGGGCGTGCTGCTGGGCTCGATCATGGCGACTCTCGGCAGCCGCGTCACGAGCTTCGGCATCGCCGATCTGCGCGGCGGCCTTCATCTCGGCTTCGATGAAGGCGCTTGGATGACGACGAGCTTCGGCGTCGGTCAGATGATGATCGGCGTCTCCTGCCCTTACCTCGGCGCGATTTTCGGCGCGCGCCGCGTTCTGCTGTGGGGCATTGCGCTGTTTTTCATCGCCAGTCTGCTCGGCCCATTCTCGCCGAATCTCCAGGCTTTCCTCACCGCGCAATTTCTCGCCGGCGTCGGCAGCGGCACCTTCATTCCGCTCACCATCAGTTTCATCGCGCGCAGCCTGCCTCCCCGCCTCGTCATCTATGGCATCGCCGCCTACGCGATGAATTCCGAACTGTCGCAGAATGTCGGGGCGTCGCTCGAGGGCTGGTATGCCGACCATTGGTCGTGGCGATGGATCGACTGGCAGTATTGCGTCGCGCTGCCGTTGATGTTCGCTTGCATCTTGTATGGCGTGCCGCAAGAAAAGACCAACAGGGCGTTGTTGAGCGATCTCGATTGGCCCGGCCTCGCCTATGCCGGACTCGGTTTCTGTCTGCTCTACGCCGGCCTCGATCAGGGCAATCGTCTGGACTGGACCGGGAGCGGTCTCGTCGACGGTCTGCTGATCTCCGGCGCCCTCGTGACGACGGCCTTCGTCATGCGCGAACTCGTGGCTGCGAAGCCTTTCTTGAATGTTCGGGTGATGGCGAGGCGAAGTCTGCTGCTGCTGATGCTGCTGCTCGCCGGCTTCCGCTTCATCATCCTTTCGACCGCCTACATCATCCCGACTTATCTCCAGACGGTGCAGAATTTTCGTGAGTTGCAGGTCGGCTCCGTTCTGCTCTGGATCGCCCTGCCGCAGTTGATCATCGTTCTTCCGCTGGGGGCGCTGCTTCAACGCGTCGACGGCCGGTGGGTGCTCGGCTTTGGGGCGACGCTGATCGGAATCGCCTGTCTGATGGGGACCGATTTGACGAGCGCTTGGGCGACCGACGACTTTCTGCAATCGCAAATTCTCCAGGCGCTCGGCCAGTCCTTCGCCTTGACGGCCCTGCTCGTTCTCACCGTCGGCACGATCAATCCGGTGGACGCGCTGACGATCGGCGCGCTCTTGCAGACGAGCCGGCTGTTCGGGGGAGAGATCGGTACGGCCTTCATGCAGACGTTCGTGCGGATGCGCGAGCAGATCCATTCCAATCTGATCGGCCTGCACGTGGATAGCCTGGGTGGTCTCACAGCCGATCGGATGGCGCTCTATCGGAACGCCGTGGCCGCCCACGGCGCCGATCTCGCAGCCGCGACGGGCCGCGCGACAAGTCTGCTGGCGACGGCCGTCGCGCGCCAGGCGGCGGTATTGTCCTACATCGACGGATTCCTCGC
>JBAQGU010000340.1:0-1609 GCA_049287975.1 Roseiarcus sp. | reverse complement strand
CGTCCCAGCGGATCGCCGCCGGGCTGATCGCGCTGTCCGCGCCGTCCCATCGTCAGCGTGCGCCCAGATTGGCCGCCGGGTCCCTGCATCTGCCGCTGCAAGCCCTGCGCGCCCTCGCGCAACGCCTGCATCGCGCGTCCCTGCGCATCCACCGCGTCGCTGTCGCCCTTGCCGCCGCGCCCCTTGCCGCCCTTCGACTCGGGGCTGCCGGTTTCCGCCGAGCCCGACCCGTCGCCTTTCAGGTCGCCTTGGGCCTCCGACATGTCGCCCTCGGCGTCGTCGAAGCCCTTTTCGCCCTCGAGGCCGAGCGCCTTCAGACGCCGTTGCATCTCGGCGAGCCGATCGCGCAAATCGCCCTGCTCCTGGTCGAGCGGCTCGGAACCCTCTTGCTGATCCTGCGGCTGCGCTCCGCCGTCGGGCGAGGCGCGCGGCGATCGCTGCTTCTTCTGGCTGCGCTTGAAAGTCTTGTCGCGCAGAGCCTGCTGATCGCGCAGCAGCTTGTCGAGTTCGCTCATCTGCTTGCGCAGTTCGCGCTCGGCCGGATCGGACTGCGCGGAGCGTCCGCTCCTCAGGTTCTCGAACATGTCCTGCATCTGGTCCAGCATCGCCTCGGCATCGTCGCGGGCGCCGTTTCGCGCGGTGTCTTCCATCCGGTCGAGCATGGATTCGAGGTCCTGCGCGTCGAGCGGCGCCTCGTCGGGGTCGGCGTTGGGATTTTGCTCAGCGAGCTCGCGCATGTACTCCTCGGCCTTCTCGCGCAACTCCTTCGTCAGCTGCCTGATCTCCTCGTCGGACGCCCCGCGCTGCAGCGCTTCGCGCAATTTCTGTTCGGCGGCGCGCAGTTCGCGGAGCGCCCGCGTGGCGTCGCCATCCTCGATCTGCAACGCCATCGCCCAAAGCAGATCGGCGACCGCCACCAGGTCCTTGTCCGTCCGCGCAGCCGCGAGAGTCGACTTCGCCGTCCGCAGCCCGAGGTAGACGCCCGCCGTCGTGTCGAACGCCTCCGGCGCGATCATCAACGCGTCGAGCGCCTTGGCGAGACGTGGGCGATTGCGGTCGGGATCGAGGATGAGGCCGCGCCGCTGTTCGACCAGCGCCTTGGCGAGCGGGTTGACGAAATGCCGCTGCGGCAGCGTCAAGGTGACGGGCGCGCTCTCTCCGGTCTCGCCGGCGACGTCGGTCGCCTGCAAGGTCATGACGACCTTCGCCCCCGCCCAGGGATGCTCGGAGAGATCGCTGGTTGTGCGCGCTTCGCCGACCCCATTGCCGCCGCCGGGTAGAGGCAAGCCGAGTTTCGGCGCTTCGACGAGCGAATGCGTGGGCGCCGCCCCGGCCGAGCTCGGCAGCGCGAACTGCGCCTGGGCGTTCGCGACGCCGTATGCGTCCGCGATCGAATAATGCAGCGTGAGCGATCCCGTGAGGTTCGATTGCGGCGGGTCGATCAACGCGATCGTCGGCCTGCCGGACGGCGTCGCCGAAATCGCGAAGGCGGCCAAAATCGAGCCGCCTTGGAGCAGGGTGAATTTGCCGTCGCCGTGGATGACGAAGCGGCGCTCGCTCGGCGCGCCGGCGGCCGGCTTGGGCGCCTCCGGCGTCGAGGGCGTCAGGG
>JBAQGU010000339.1:0-2230 GCA_049287975.1 Roseiarcus sp. | reverse complement strand
GCTCGCCGCGACGGGCGAGTCCCCCGACGCGCTGTGCCGAGCGCCCGAAATCCTCGACGTGACCGCGCCCGAGCCTTTCCTCGCCGATGCCTTCGCGAGGCGGCGCGAGCGTTTCGTCAGCCTCTATCGCGCGCTGAAGCCGGAATTCGCACCGAATGCGGCGATCTGAGGGTTGCGCCCAGCCGCCTTGGTTCTAGTTGCAAAGTTTTCGCTGAACGGATAGCCAATTTCCTCGCGGCGCGCAAAAGGCGCGTCGACACGCGGCAGGACTGCAAGGGGGGATCGTGGTAATGAGCGAACTCGAAAAAGGCATCACGCGCAACGGCGAAGGTTTTCGCGGCGAAAAGCTCAACATTCTCGGTCAAGTGTATTTTCCGAAAGCGTCGACCGACTCTACTTTTGCCTTCGAGACGAACAGCGAGCCGGGACAATTCGTGCCCGTTCACATTCATCCCGCTCAGGAGGAATTTATCCTGGTGCAAGAAGGCGTGTTGGACCTCAAGCTCGACGGCGTCTGGGTGAAGGCGAACGCCGGCGACCTCGTCCGTCTGCCGCGCGGGATTCCCCACGGCTATTTCAACAAGTCCGACAAGCCGGCGCGGGCGTTGTTCTGGGTCTCTCCGGCCGGAAAATTGGAGGCCCTTTTCCATCAGCTCCACGACTTGACCGACATTCCCGAAGTGATGCGTCTTTCGGCGGAGCACGAAGTGAATTTCCTGCCGCCCGAGGCCAACGACTGAGGGCTGATATATGCTCTCGCGGCGAACTTCAGCTCCGAGTAGGCGCGCGAGCGCGCGGCTCGCGGTCTCATGTTTGGCCGTCATCTCGGTGGCATGCGGCTCGCCGGTCCTCGCGCAGACCGACGCGGGGGCGTCCGGGCCGGCTTGTCGGCAAGGCAGCTCGGCGATGATGCGGACAGAGCTCCTGTTCGGCTCCGAACGCAAAGCGCTTCCACCGGTGACCGACGCCGAGTGGCAGAGCTTCGTCGACGACGAGATCGCCTTGAGGTTTCCCGACGGGTTCACGCTGCTCGACGGCCAGGGAGAGTGGCGCGGCAGTCGCGGCGTCGTTCGCGAGAAGTCGCACGTCCTGATCCTCTTCCACCCCTCTTCGCAGGAGCAGGATGACAAGATCGAAGCCTTGCGGTCGATCTATGAGACACGGTTCGGGCAGGACTCGGTGGCCCGAATCGACGGCTTGGATTGCGTGGGGTTCTGATCTGCGGCATCGCAGCGGCGTGAACCGAGTCCGCCGAACATCGAATGAACTTCTTGCCGCCGGTCTTTCCCGCGAGGGAGCCGCGGCCCCGCAAATCCTCACGCCGCGTCCGATCGTACTTCGGGCGACCTTTGTTGCTCGCGAGGCTGCGGCGATCTCTCCGTAGCCCGCCGACTTCGCCTCGGCTGCCGCGCTCAGTAAATATAACCCGATTCAGCTGTTTTTGAGCGTCGCCCTAGATTGGTTGGCCGGGCATCCGGGAAAGGGTAACGCCGCGGTCACCCCATCGTCGGAATGCTGAAGTTCGCGCCTTCCTTGACGCCCGAGGGCCAGCGCGCGGTGACGGTCTTGGTTTTGGTGTAGAACCGGATCGAATCCGGACCGTGCTGGTTGAGGTCGCCGAATCCGGAACGCTTCCAGCCGCCGAAGGTGTAATAGGCGACCGGCACCGGAATAGGCACGTTTACGCCGACCATGCCGACCTGAACCTTCGAGGCGAAATCGCGCGCGGCGTCGCCGTCGCGGGTGAAGATCGCGACGCCGTTGCCGTATTCGTGATCGTTGCAGAGGCCCAGCGCCTCGTTGTAGCTCGTCGCGCGCACCACCGAGAGCACGGGTCCGAAAATCTCTTCCTTATAAATGCGCATGTCCTTGGTGACGTTGTCGAACAGGCTGCCGCCGAGATAGAAGCCGTTCTCGTAGCCCTGCATCTTGAAGCCGCGGCCGTCGACCGCGAGCGTGGCGCCTTCCTTCACCCCGATGTCGATGTAGGACTTCACCTTTTCGAGCGCCGCTTTCGTCACCAGCGGGCCGTAATCGGCGCTCGAATCCGTCGACGGGCCGACCTTCAACGATTCGACCCGCGGGATCAGCCGGCGCATGAGATCGTCCGCCGTCTTCTTGCCGACCGGCACGGCGACCGAGACCGCCATGCAGCGCTCGCCCGCCGCGCCATAGCCCGCGCCGATCAGCGAATCTACCGTCTGATCCATGTCGGCGTCGGGCATGATCA
>JBAQGU010000338.1:0-6069 GCA_049287975.1 Roseiarcus sp. | reverse complement strand
ACCCAGCCCCTGCCAATTTTGTCGCGATCTCCGCCTTCGTTGAGCAGCAGGTCGCCCGGGATCAGTCTCAGTTTCTGGGCGGCCGACTTCTCGACGACAATCGATTTGACCTCGGACAGGTCAATGTGCCCGCGCTGTACGTTGGCGACACGCAGATACGGTACAGCGATTGGGTCTTCAGGTTTGCGTTTTGTATCTACTGTCACGCCCCCGACGATATCGCCGACGTCTCCTAGCATCGCCCATGCCCAGCCATGAGGCAATTTGGGCAGAAGATCGAGTTTAAGGTGATTGGACTCAGTGGTTCTGCGAAGACTACCCATCTTTGCTCGACCCTTGGCGATACGTAGCAGAAGCTCCCCGCCAGTCTCGGATGCGGGATTCGTCTCCCGCCAATCCCTTGTCAATTCGCCCGATAGGGCGGCCTTGAGCAGCGCACGACGGAAGATCTCCAGGCCTTTACGCGCGTCCGCCAATGCCGCCTCGCCTTCCGCGATCTCCGCGAACAACGCGTCGATCCGCGCCACGATGCGGCGTTGTTCGGGGAGAGGCGCGAGCGGGATCGCGAAACCGGCGATCGTCTCGAAGCCCACGCGCGGTCTATCGCCCGACGTCGTCGCCGATATCCAGCCGACGAACCGTTGACTATGCAAATAATACTGCAAGTAACGGGCTTCGATAGCCGGCGTCGGTTCGAACACGAGCAACTCGCCTGAACATGCGCCATTGCCGTCCGCGACGGCGGTCTTGTTTAGATAGGGCCTCAATCGACCGTAGAGCACGTCGCCGGCGCGAAAGCGATTTCCCAGGCTTCGCATCTCCGCGAAAGGGCGCGTCCGCAAAACTTTGAGACCGTGAGGCTCGATGTCGTCCATGCCAACGAACGGCAAGGCGCCTTCCAAGCGCGGATCGGACTTTTCTCTCCGCAGGCCGACCACCATGTTGATGGGTAGAATAACCCAGCCCTCACACGCCATCATGCCCCTGTCGAAATCGGGGTATTCTCCTGGCGAAACGAGCCGATCCCATCCGTGCACGACAATATCGCCGAAATCGCTCTCCGGCTGGTCTCGCGAGGCAGGCGAAGCGGTTTGTTTCATACCGTCCAATCCGTTACGGTCAGCCCCGGAACGCGCTGGAACTCTCGGCTGTTGGCTGTGACCAGCGTGGCGTTGCGGCAGCGCGCTTGAGCTGCAATAAGATAATCATAGTGGCCGATCGGTTCGCCGAGGCGCTCCAAATGCGCGCGAATGTCGCCAGCGTGCCGCGCGTCCTCTTCCTTGAAGGGAAGGACGTCAACCCCCGTGGCCAGGAACATGTCGAGAACTCGCTCGGACTCGTTACGCCGATCGCTCTTCGCGTTGCCATACCGCATCTCGTAGAGGGCGATAACGGGCATCGCGACGCTGGCGCGCCGTCCGAGAAGTTCATTCAGACGAACGCGGAACCTCGGAACGCGCCCGGTGATAGTTCCAATAACGACATTTGTGTCGAGACAAATCATTCGTCGAGAAACTTGCGCGAATCGGGTTGCGACGGCGGGTCTTCCGGCGGGCCATCGGGGAACAAATCCGCCGCGCCCATGGCGTCTAGGCTGGCCCAAAACCTGTCCGCGTCGAACGGCGTCGGTTTGAGCGGCTCGAGAATAACTTTGTCGCCGACTTTGCTGACGCGGACCTCTTCGCCTTCGAAACGATATTCCTTCGGCAGGCGGACGGCTTGGCTCCGGCCGTGCATGAATAATTTGGCGGTGGCTTTTGCCGCGGCCAGCGTCTTTACCTTTGCGGTCATTCGCGCGGCCCTCCAATTTGATATCTATTTTAGATATCTATCACGCCACCAGCGCCTCTGTCAATTCCTCCAGCAGCGCAGGCAACCGCGCCCCGAACATCGCCCGCGCACGCAATATCCCGCCACGTTCCGCTAGGGCAGGCGCGTCCATGAAATCCTCCAATTCGATCGCGACGTTGTCCCTGAGATAGTCGCGGATCGCGGCGAGCCAGACCTTTTGTTCGTCCGTGTAGACGCGCCCGGCTTTCTCCTCGCGTCCGAGCCAGAGGTTGAAGCGCCCGGCGACGAGCGACGACAAAGGCTCCAACGTTTCCGTCTGTCCGAGGGCGAAGCGCACCAGCATGACGATGTCGGCGAGCATGCCCGTGGGATTGCCGCGAACCTTGTCGGCCGAAAGACGCTTATAGGCGCGCCAGAGGTCGATCGGCTCCAACAACCAAGGCGGACGCTTGAGCGCGTCGCGCAATTCGTCCACGGCCGAATAGGTCAGGCGGCGACGCGCGTAAGGCAAAGCATAGAGGATTTGCAGCGCGACGAGTTCATCGCGGCGCTCCTCCAGGAAGCGACGGAATTTGTCGACCGCATCCGTGGCCTTGCGTTCGTCCCAGCCCGAGGAAACGACGGCGTCGATGGAAACCGTATCGATTCGGATGTCCGCGGCGGCCTTCACGTCCTTGAGCAGCCGTCGCAGCGCGGGATCGTCGAACAACGTCGCCGCTTCCTCCTTCGCCGAGTCGCGCGCCTTTTTCTGCTCGGGCTCCGGCGCCTCATGCGGCACGCGCTTTGCCAAGGCGTCGGGATCGATGGCGTCGAGCAGCTTCGCGGCAAGGCCCGGGAGATCGACGCCGCCGGTCGCTTTGACGATCGCGGCGCGATCCTTCTCGCCGATGCGGCGGTCGAGTGCCGCGAGCCGGGCGGCGAGCGTGGCGAAGGCGTCGTCGTCGCGCCGACCCGACGCGATGCCTTCGATGAGTTTCTCGAACGAGATGACGCGGTCGCGCTCCAACGGCTGGGACACGGATTTCAGACTTTCGGAAACGCCGACCGCGTCGATCAGCACGAAGCGGGTTTTAGCTTCCGCATCCGGGGTTACCTCGCGCAGCTTTTCGGGACTGATGGTGCGCGCGCCACGACCTTTCATCTGCTCGAAATAGAGCTCCGATTTCACATCGCGCAGGAAGATAAGCACCTCGAGCGGTTTCACGTCCGTGCCGGTCGCGATCATGTCGACGGTGACCGCGATGCGTGGATTGTAGTCGTTGCGAAAGGCGCGGATCAGCGATTCCGGATCGGCGCCGTCGGTGCGATAGGTGATCTTCTTGGCGAAGTCGTTGCCTTTGCCGAAGACTTCGCGCAGCAGCCCGACGATCTCCTCGGCATGATGGTCGTCCTTGGCGAAGACAAGCGTCTTCGGGACTTCTTTGCGGCCGGGGAATAGCTCCGTGAACAGGGTGTCGCGGTAGGTCTCCAGCACCGTGCGGATTTGATTGGGGACGAGCACCGAGCGATCGATCTGATCGGGCGTATAACTGAAGTCCTCCGCGAGGGTTTCGTAGCGCTCGGCGCGCGTGCGCTTGTCGCGAACTGGGAGGTCGTAGCCCGCCTAAACGGTAGCGCCGCGCTCGCCGATCTCGGTGCGAATCCGGAAAATCTCGAATCCGACGTTGACGCCGTCGACGACCGAGCGCTCGTACGGATATTGCGCGACGAGGTTCTTGCCGAAAAAGCCGAGCGTGTGCAGCGAAGGGGTAGCAGTCAAGCCGACCGTGAAGGCATCGAAATATTCGAGCACTTGACGCCAAGTGCCATAGATCGAGCGGTGGCACTCGTCGGTCACGACGAGATCAAAACTCTCGATCGGGATTGCAGGATTGTAAGCGACGAGTTTTTCGAATCCGGCGCCCGCCGTCTCGAACAGCGAGCCCTCCTCCTCGTCCTCCGCCAGTTCCTTCCCGGTCAGGACGGAATAGACGCGCTGGATCGTCGCCACGACAACTTGCGCGTCCTTGTCGAGACCCGACGCGCCGAGCTTCTGGACGTTGTAAATCTCCGAAAACGAACGCCCCGAGCCGGGCGGCCGATAGGCCAAGTATTCGTCGCGAGTCTGGCGCACCAGATTGGCGCGATCGGCCAGAAACAAGATTCGCCGAAAACCGGCGTTCGCGAGCAGGCGGTAACTCAGCGTGCAGGCGGTGAAGGTCTTGCCCGCGCCGGTCGCCATTTGGACTAGGGCGCGCGGATGGTTCTTGGCCATGGAGCGTTCGAGCGCCGCAACGGCGTCGATCTGGCAGGCGCGGAGGCCGTCCGCAACGACGGCGGGCATGGATCGCAGCCGACCGCGCAGGGTGACCGGCTCATTCAGCCAGCGCTCCAACGTCTCCGGTCGATGGAAAGCGAAGAGGAGGCGCGAGACCGGCTCGGGGTCGGCATGGTCGCGAAAGAGAGTTTCGGTCGCAGAAGCGACATATTCGAAGCGGACCTGGCCTTCGTCCCGGATGAGATGCCTGGGGAGATCAGCGATGTAGCGCGCTGCCTGCTCGGAAAAACCCGAGAGCGTGACGCCTTCCGGCTTGGCCTCGACAACGCCGCAGAGCTTGCGGCCGACGAAGAGCGCGTAATCGACCGGCCCGGATGCGGTCGGAAACTCGCGAATCGCGACACCCAAAGCCGCGCCGAGGTTCAGATCCGCTTTCGACTGAACCTGCCTGCCGCACGTGGCAAGGCGTCGGTCGATCGCGGACCTCGCTTTGTCCTCTGGATGAAAGGCGGAATCGGGCATCGTGGTACATTACATGGACAACTCGAAAACGGAAAAGGGGCTGAATCGTCCACGTTCGGTCGGGAGCCCGACATGTGTTGCGCCCTCACGGCTGAGCTGCGGCTGGCGCGTCGCGAAGCCTACAGCCAAAAATAACACAATAAGATCGCGACCAATACGGTTCCGAAGATATAAATGAAAAAACTGATCTTCAGGCAGACGGTCTTCCAATACAATATATTACACAGAAGCATGCACAACGTCTGCTGTTGGGCGGTCGTGTCGTCCTGGCTGTCCGGGACGCGAAAATCATCGGGGTCGGCATCGGCCTTGATCGGAAAGGTCGCGCGCCCCTGGCGTGGATATCGCGGCATCAGGCAAACGAGCAGACAAAAAAACACCACGACAAAAGGCAGCAGAACCGCCTGCAGCGGCAGGAAAGGCGGAAAACTGCTGCTGAAGCCGATGATCGGTCCGATCGTGAACGCCCCATAAATGACGGCCACGTTCGCCTTGAAATCGCTTATGCGAATCGAATCTGTATAGGCGGCTATCTGATTGCGATAGTAAGTGGTCGCGTCTTTGGCCATGGGCGTTGTTGTCCTGACTCGGTCGCTTTAGGATAGCGGACGGAACAGCGAATAGGTCAACAACACAAAAATGATAATCATCGTACCCAAGCATATGTAAATGCTGACCATCAAGAAAAAATTCTTCCAAAACAGTATTCTCGAAAGAATTGCGCAGCGCAATCTGAGTTGCTCGATCTCATCGCCGCTATCTTCCACAAAAACGAAATCGCTCTTGTTTGGTCTGCGTGCAACTATGAAATTGGATTTATATCTGCGCGAATAGCGAGGGTACACGCAGAACAGCAAGCAAAGAAACGCAACCAAGAAAGGCGCCAAAACGATCGGCAGCGGCAGGAAATGCGGATATTTGTCACGTTGCGAGACAATCGGCCCCATCATGATCGCCACGAACAAGACGGTGAGATTGGATTTGAAATCCATGACGCGAATGCTGTCGGTATAGGCGCCGACTAAATTGCCAAAATGAAGCGCAGGGTCCGGAGCTTCTTTTGCCATTTGTCGATTCCCAGTCTTCTCAGTCTCTGCGGCGGGCCGCCGACGTCTCTCACGGCGAAGTCTACGGATGAAAGCTAATTGTCCATGGCGTGTCGGCTGATGTCAACGCATCTCGAGAGCGACTCGTCGCCACAGCGGTCGAGCAGGGATAGCTGCATAAGCGGCTGTGAACGGACGGGCAAGGCCGTGGACGGGCGGCCTGCCGCCGAAGCCGACCAGCTCGGCGTCCCGGTCTCGGCGGCGCTCAGCCGGCCTTGCGCAGCAGCGCGAGCAATTGACGATGCATCGTCTCGTTGCCGCAACAGATCGAACCGGCGGCGAGGAAGTCCGGCTCGCCGTCGGCGTCGCTGACGTAGCCGCCGGCCTCGCGAATCAGCAATGCGCCCGCCGCGATGTCCCAGGAGTGGAGGCCGCGCTCCCAGAACGCGTCGA
>JBAQGU010000337.1:0-2649 GCA_049287975.1 Roseiarcus sp. | reverse complement strand
GAACTTAGGCGACACATCTCAGCAAACTGCTGAATTCGCAGATGTTTTCAAAACATATATTCACGGGGAAACGGCTGATTCCGAGAGAATTCCCTGTTGATACCCTGTTGTGGGAGTTCCAGTCCCTTGCCCGCGCGCCTTCGCGCAGAAACCTGAACGTCGGATTGAAGGATTTATTCCGCTCCGTCGGCTGAGTCCGTCGGCTTCGGAAAGGCTTCACTATCGAGCTGCTAGCTGAGGACCTCTTCAGTCGAGCCTTCCCTAAACTGCCGGATGCGCCTACCAATCGCAAACCATCGTAATCGCGCGGCTGAAGCGCAGACAGGGAGACGGGAGGAAGAGCATGTTCACATCCGGCCTGTTCGCGGGCAAAAAAATCCTCGTCACCGGCGGCGGCACCGGGCTCGGCAAGGCGATGGCCGAGCGGTTTCTCGGGCTCGGCGCGGAAATCGCGATCTGCGGGCGGCGCAAGGCGGTGTGCGACGCGACCGCGGAAGAATTGATGAAGGCGCATGGCGGAACCGTCACCAGCTACGGCGTCGACATCCGCGACGCGGCGGCGGTCGACGCGATGGTCGAGGAAGTTTTCCGTAGCCGTCCGTTGACGGGGCTCGTCAACAACGCCGCCGGCAACTTCGTCTCGCGCACCGAGGACCTGTCGCCGCGCGGCTTCGACGCGATCGCCAATATCGTGATGCACGGCACCTTCTACGTCACCCACGCCGTCGGCAAGCGCTGGATCGCGGGCCAGCACCGCGGCAGCGTGGTTTCGATCTCGGTCACCTGGGTCCGCAACGGCGGCCCGTTCGTCACGCCCTCGGCGATGAGCAAAGCGGCGATCCACGCAATGACCATGTCGCTCGCGACCGAATGGGGTCGCTACGGCATTCGTCTCAACGCAATCGCGCCCGGGGAAATTCCGACCGAGGGCATGAGCAAGCGTCTGTCGCCGGGCGCCGATCCAGGCGCCGCAACGATCGAGCGGAATCCGCAAGGCCGGGTCGGCCGCATCGAGGAATTGCAGAATCTGGCGACCTTCCTGATGTCGGACGGCTGCGATTGGCTGTCGGGCGAGACGATCGCGATGGACGGCGCGCAGGCGCTCGCGACGGGGGGCAATTTCTATGAGCTGCGCAAGTGGACCGACGCGGAATGGCAAGCGGCCCGCGAAGCGATCCAGGCGCTCAACGCGCGCGACAGAGCGGCGCGAGGAGCCTGAGGCCGTCATTGCGAGCAGCGAAGCAAACCAGAGTGGACGTGATGCGGCTCTGGCTTGCTTCGCTCCGCGCGCAATGACGAACTACGAATTGAGGAACATACCATGTCGCCGCTGACCCTGGAACGCCCGGATTTCATGAAGGCAGAGGACATCGTCCTGTTCGAGGATTCGGTCGGCAAATTCTTCGATGCCCATGCGCCGGAAGGCCGCGTCGCCAAATGGCGCGAGGCCGGAGTGGTCGAGCGGGCGATGTGGCGTGAGGCCGCTGCGGCCGGCCTGTTGTGCCTCGCGATCCCCGAGGCTTGGGGCGGCGCGGGCGGCGACTATCGGCATGAAGTCGTGTTCATGGAGCAACTGGGCAAGAAAGGCGTCGACGGCTTCGGCGCTTCGCTGCACAACGCGATCGTCGCCCCGTACATCCTCCATTACGGGTCGGAGGAACAGAAGCGGAATTGGCTGCCGCGGATGGCTACGGGCGAACTCGTCGGCGCCATCGCGATGTCCGAGCCGGGCGCGGGTTCCGACCTGCAAGGGGTGAAGACCGCGGCCAGAAGGAGCGGCAACCAATACGTCGTCTCGGGCCAGAAGACCTTCATCACCAATGGCCAGACCGCCAATCTGATCATCGTCGTCGCCAAGACCGACCCCAGCGCCGGCGCCAAGGGAACCTCGCTGATCGTCGTTGAGACCGATGAAGTCGAAGGCTTCGAGCGAGGCCGCAAGCTCGACAAGCTCGGGCTGGACGCACAGGACACGTCGGAACTGTTTTTCAACGACGTGCGCGTGCCCACCTCGAACCTGCTCGGCGCGGAAGAGGGTAGGGGCTTCGTCCAGTTGATGCAGCAATTGCCGCAGGAGCGTTTGAATATTGCGGTTCAGGGCATGGCGACGATCGAGCGCGCGCTCGAACTGACCATCGCCTATGTCAAGGAGCGGAAGGCGTTCGGCCAGCGCCTGATCGATTTCCAGAACACGCAGTTCAAGCTGGCCGAATGCAAGACCGAGGCGACCGTCGGTCGCGTCTTCGTCGATCGGCTGATCGGCCTGCATCTCGAGGGCAAGCTCGACGCCACGACCGCCTCGATGGCGAAATACTGGATCACCGATCTCGAGAACAGAATCGTCGACGAATGCCTGCAACTGTTTGGCGGCTACGGCTACATGGAGGAATATCCGATCTCGCGGATGTATCGCGACAGCCGCGTGCAACGCATCTACGGCGGCGCCAACGAAATCATGAAGGTCTTGATCGCGCGGACGCTGTGACCCTTTGTCCTCTCCCCTCAAAAGCGGGGAGAGGAGAGGACCAGCGCCGCGCCTAATGCGACAACAGCAACGGCAGCGAGGGTTGCCGCAGCAGCTCGAGGGTGACGCCGCCGAACAGCGCCTCGAACACGCGCGAGTGGCCGAACGCGCCCGCGACGATGAGG
>JBAQGU010000336.1:0-6132 GCA_049287975.1 Roseiarcus sp. | reverse complement strand
GGCTACGAGCGTTACAAAATGGCTGCGCTGACAAGAACGCAATTGCTGTTGCCATGAACCGCACTAACATGTTAGCGGACGAACGGCCCTAACGACCGCGTCAGTATGCGTGCGGTCCGGTGGCTATAAGGGAGGAATTTAATGAAGAAGCTGCTACTCGCCACCGCTGTCGCAGTCGCCGCGGGGTTCGCTGCGCCGACGTCCTACGCCGCTGAACCGACAATTCCGATAATCGTCAAGGACACAACGTCCAACTACTGGCAGATCGTCCTGGCCGGCGCGCGCAAGGCGGGCAAGGACCTCGGCGTCAACGTGCCGGAGCTCGGCGCGCAATCCGAATCCGACATCAGCGGCCAGATTTCGATTCTCGAGAACGCCGTATCCGAGAAACCCGCCGCGATCGTGATCTCGCCGACCGAATTCAAGGCGCTCGGCAAGCCTATCGACGAAGCCGCCAAGAAGATTCCGATCATCGGCATCGATTCCGCGGCGGATTCGAAGGCCTTCACTTCGTTTTTGACCACCGACAACGTGCAGGGCGGCCGCATCGCCGCCGACGGCCTGGCCGAAGGGATCACCGCCAAATACGGCAAGGCCGAAGGCGACGTCGCACTGATCACCTCGCTGCCGGGTGTCGGCTCGCTCGATCAGCGCGCCAAGGGCTTCAAGGAGGAACTCGCCGCGAAGTACCCCGGCCTCAAGCTCGTCGCGGATAAGGTCGCAGACGGCCAAGCGACGACCGGCTTGAACATCATGACAGATCTGATCACCGCCAACCCGAACCTTCGCGGCGTGTTCGCCTCGAACCTGATCATGGCGCAGGGCGCGGGTCAGGCCATCGCCGAGAACAAGAAAGCCGATAAGATCGCATTGATCGGCTTCGATTCCGACGACAAGCTGATCGGCTTCCTCAAGGACGGCACCATCTACGCGCTCGTCGTTCAGGACCCCTATCGCATGGGTTACGACGGCATCAAGACGGCGCTCGCCGTCTCGAAGGGGGAAAAGGTCGCCAAGGACGTCGACACCGGCGCCAACCTGATCACCAAAGCCAACATGAATGGTGAAAAGCAGAACGCGCTGCTGAACCCGAAGGTGAAGTAACAAGCGTTGGGCCGAGTCCTCTCCCATTCTTACGGGGAGGGGAAGGGGATGGGGTGCGCCAAGCCTCCGGAAACCTCTCGGGCTCGCCTCTCGCCGCGGAGGGCCCCACTCCCGCCCCGGCCCCTCCCCGTAAAAACGGGGAGGGGAGACGGAGGGGGGCTTGTATGGCCCGAGGGAAACCGCGATTATCCCGCGTTCCGATCCATCACCATCGGTTTGAACGGTCCATGTCCCTCACGGCCGCCCCTGCCTCCCCCGCTTCCGACGCCGGAGCGCCGATTCTCGTCCTGGAGAAGCTCGACAAACGGTTCGGCGCGACGCATGCGCTGAAGGCGGTCGATCTCGCGTTCGAACGAGGCGAAATTCACGCCATCGTCGGGGAGAACGGCGCCGGCAAGTCGACACTGATCAAGCTCCTGACTGGGGTCCATCCGCGCACCTCGGGCGAGGTTCGCTGGCAGGGCGCGCCCGTGCCGCTGGTCAGTCCGCATGAGGCGATTGGCCTCGGCATCAACGCGGTCCACCAGGAAGTCGTGCTCTGCCCGCATCTGACGGTAGCGGCGAACATTTTTCTGGGCGACGAGGCCACGCGAGGCGGGCTGCTCGACAAAAGGACAATGCTGCGCGAGGGCCAGAAGCTGCTCGACGAACTCGGCTTCGAACTTCCGGCGGGCGCGCTCCTGTCCTCGCTCACCATCGGCCAGCAGCAGCTGGTCGCCACGGCGCGCGCGGAGCGGCGCGGCGCCAAGTTCCTGATCTTCGACGAGCCGACCGCCTATCTCACGCGTCAGGAGGCGGCGGCGTTGTTCAAGCTGATTCGCCGGCTGAAGGCTAATGGCGTCACCATCGTCTACATCAGCCATCGTCTCGAAGAAGTTTTCGAACTGTGCGACCGCGTCTCGATCCTGCGTGACGGCGCGCTGGTGGGAACGCGGCGGATCGCCGAGACCAACGAGAACGATCTCATCGCATTGATGATCAACCGATCGATCGAACAGATCTATCATAAAGACCAGGTCGCGCTCGGTGAGACGATCCTTGCGACCGACAAACTGTCGGGCCAGGGTTTCAGGGACATTTCGATCAGCGTGCGCGAAGGCGAGATCGTCGGCCTCTATGGATTGATCGGCGCCGGGCGCAGCGAATTCGTGCAGAGCCTGTTCGGGCGGTTCCCGGCGACGAGCGGCCGTATCGTCTGGCAGGGTCGCGAAGTGACGATCCGCAGCGAGCGCACGGCGATGGATCTCGGCATCGCGCTCGCTCCCGAGAGCCGCCGCGACCAGGGCTTGTGTCTTGGCCTGGGTGTCGGCTTCAACATCAACCTGCCGATCTTCAAGCGCCTGAGCCTCGGTCCACTGATAGATTTGGGGAGGGAATCCGCCGCTGCCGACAAGCAGATCCGGGACGTCCAGATCAAGACGGCCTCGCGCGCATCGCCGGCCTCGAGCCTCTCGGGCGGAAACCAGCAGAAGATCGTGATCGGCAAATGGCTCAATCACGGCGCGAAGCTGTTCATCTTCGATGAGCCGACGGTCGGGGTCGATGTCGGTACGAAGGCGGAAATCTATCGCCTGCTCGGTTCGCTGCTGCAGAAAGGCGCCGGCGTGATCATGATTTCATCTTATCTGCCCGAGGTCTACGAATTGGCCGACACGCTGCACGTGTTCCGCCGCGGCGCGATCGCGGCGAGCCATAAATTCAAGGACGCAACGCACGAAACGATTCTGAGCGAAGCGATAGGCGTATAGGCGCAAGGGGGCGAGCCAAATGAGCGATGTGACGGTTTCGAGGACTCGCCGTGGTGGGGCGGGGCTCAACATTCTCCTCGGACTGACCCTACTCGTGCTTCTGCTCGTGATGTGGCTCGCGCTGTCGGTGGAGACCCGGACCTTCTGGACCGCCAACAACATCGCCAATCTGTTGCGTCAGGGCGCGATGATCGCGATCCTCGCGATCGGCGAAACCTTCGTCATCATCACCGGCGGCATCGATCTCTCCGTCGGCGCTGTTGCCGGCTTCGTCAGCATGATGGTCGCGCTGCTGCTCACGCACGATCTGGGCCTTGCCTCCACGATCGCCGGCGCGGTGGCGATCTCGCTGGGGATCGGCGTCTTCATCGGCCTCTTCCATGCCTTCGGCGTCGTGCAGATGGGCCTGCCGCCGTTCATCATGACGCTGGCGACGATGTACGCCCTGCGCGGGATCGGCCTGCTCATCACCAATGGCGCCACCATTTCGATCACCAACGACGCCTTCACTGGCTTCTCGCGTCAGAGCTTCCTCGGCTTTCCCTGGACCGACGGCAGTTGGTTCGAAATCCCGATGCTGTTTTGGATGGTGATCCTGGTCGCGGTTCCCGCGTATATCCTGCTCAATCAGAGCCGTTGGGGGCGCTATCTCTTCGCGATTGGCTCCAACAAGGAAGCGGCGCGCCTTTCCGGCGTCAACGTCAATGCGATGATCTACCTCGCCTACGTCCTTTCGGCGTTCTGCGCCGCGTTCGTCGGCGTGCTGCTGGCGATGCGCATCGGCATCGGCAATCCGACCCAAGCCGAAGGCTGGGAACTGCAGGCGATCGCCTCCTCGGTGATCGGCGGCACCAGCCTGTTCGGCGCGGTCGGATCGATTCACGGGCCGTTGATCGGCTCGTTCATCCTGACGACGATCAACAACGGCGCCAATCTTCTGAACCTCAACCCGTTCTGGCAGCGCATCATCACCGGCGCCCTCATCATCCTCGTGGTCTATTTCGACAGCCTGCGGCGCGGCAAGCGCTGAAGCCTGCGCCGCGCGAACCTGCTCGTCTGCGACGACCCGATCGCCGAGTAAGGCCTATTTCGACTCCATCCCGCACGATAGGCTGATGGCGCGGGTGGCGGAGAAGGTCAGTGACGGACGCGTTCTGGATCTGATCGAGGGCTATCTGCGTCAGGATGTCATGAAGGGCATGGAGCGATGGTCGCCGACGGCGGGAACGCCGCAAGGGGCGGTCATCTCACCGCTGTTGGCGAACATTTATCTGCATCCGCTCGACCTGATCATGGAGCAGGGCGGGTACAAGATGGTGCGCTATGCCGACGACTTCGTGATCTTGTGTCGAGAGGCGGAAGAAGCCGAGGAAGCGCTGCGCCGGGTGACGGCGTGGACGACGGCCAACGGATTGACGTTGCATCCCGACAAGATGCGCATGGGCGACGCGCGGGAGCCGGGCCAGGGATTCGAGTTCCTGGGCTATCGGTTCGAGGGCGGCCGTCGATACGTGCGCAAGAAGAGCCTGCAAGCGTTCAAGGACAAAGTGCGCGCCAAGACGGGACGCACTCGGGGCGACAGTCTGGATCGGATCATACGCGACCTCAACCCCATGCTTCGGGGCTGGTTCGCGTATTTTCGAGCCGCGACCCCGTTCACGTTCAGCACCCTCGACAGCTTCATCCGCAGACGGCTACGCTCAATCCTGCGCAAGCAGGCGAAGCGTCCCGGCCGCGGCCGCACTTTCGAGGACCACCGCCGCTGGCCAAATGTCTTTTTCGCGGATCGCGGGCTGTTCACCCTCAAAGCAGCTCACGAAAGCGCGAGGGACACCCGATGAGGAAACCAACGACTGGAGAGCCGTATGCGGGAGAACCGCACGTACGGTTCGGAGGGAGGGGAGGCGAAAGCCTTTCCTACCCCTATCAGGGCCCCAGCACGCGCGGCCAAGTCTGGATGCCCGCTTTTGCGGGCATGACACTGACGTTTCTGACTCATCCCCCCATTTTGAACGACTCACGCGACTAGAGGCTGCAAGAAGTCGTAGCCCGTACGCTTGTACGGGCTGCTTGGGGCTCAGCGCGCCGTCGGACAAATGGGAATGGGTGTGCAGATTGCCGCGCCACAACCGGCCGGGGCTCGAAAACGGGACGATGCGCATGCGGGGGCCTCACTCGTTCACGCGCGCGGCGACGCTCTGACCATCCGTCGGTACCTTTGCGTAGCCGGGAATCCTGGACGCTCGGGCGGTCGGTTCAGCATGCGGCGGATGATTCGACGGCGGGCGTGAAGTATGCGCATTGGACGGCCGCCTCGACCGAAGCGAAATCGCCGGTTGCAAGCCGAAACAGGGCATGAACGGATACAAATCGCTGCGTGAAACGCAGTTCTATTTCCAGCACGGAGGATGCCACACGACAGAGTTGATCTTTCGTAAATGTTGCTATTAGATAAGAAGAATGCTACTCTCAGCGGCGAGGTAACCATTGTGACAACCGTGACTATTTCGCTTCCGGAATCGCTCAAGGCGTTCGTCGACGGCCAGCTTGCTTCCAAGGGCTACGGCAACGTCAGTGAATATTTTCGCAGCCTGCTGCGTGACGCTCAGGCGAAGGAGCAGGATGCTCGCCTCGAGGCGCTGCTGCTGGACGGCCTGGCCTCCAAAAGCTTGCCGCTGGATGGGGATTTCTGGAAGCGCCTCGAAGCCAAGACCGAGGCGCTGATCGACAAGCATTCGGCCAGGAAGCCGTGAAGCTTTTCATCCAGTCGGCTGCCGAAAACGACATCCTGATTCAGTTTGAGTGGTATGCGAAGAAGGGGCTTTTCGATATCGCCCGGCGGTTCCGTGCCGCCGTCAACGAGGCAGTTGACGCGGTGATAGCAACCCCGGTCCGCCGGGGCGCCCAGGCACATTGACAATCCCCGGTTGACCGGGCTGCGGACATGGCCCGTGAACGGGTTCGACGATTTCAAGGTCTATTACCTGGCATCGTCCGAGTTCCTCACTGTCGTCCGTATTCTGCACGGCAGACGCGACATCGAGGCTATTCTCGAGACGCAGGACGTCGAGCAGCCCGATTAGCGCCGAGTGTCTAGATATGATTTGCTTGTGATTTCCGCTTCCAACGCACTCAACCGCCCCAGCAGGAACGCCCGCGTCGCCGCGTCGCTCTCGAGGCCGATCGCCCTCCGGTAGCTGTCCGCCGCGCCCGCGTCGCCGACGCGCGCCTGCAGGTCGGCCTTGGCCGCCCAGAAGGATTGATAGCCCTCCAGACGGCC
>JBAQGU010000335.1:0-2789 GCA_049287975.1 Roseiarcus sp. | reverse complement strand
AACGCCCATAGCTCGCGGCTAACGACCCCGCAGCTTCGTTCAATCCGGCTTCAAATAGGTCCCGCCTCATCCCACGCGGTAGCCTTTTGCGCTGCGGGACCTATTTGAACCCTCAGGCATTCCGACGGAAGCCGCCACCTTTAACGAGATGATGTCGCCACTCATAACGAGATGATTGCGCCACCTGCAACGGGATGATCCCGCCAGGGTGGGCGTCTCTTCGCTGGCCAGATTTAAGGTCGCTTCTTTGGGCCACCAAGGGAGCACCGATGCCAGCCGAGAGAGTCGCCATGCGCGATGTACGCGTGATCATTCGCCTTAAATATTTGTCTTCGCTCACGACGAGCGAGATTGCCCGGCGTCTTGGGTTGGCGCGTTCGACGGTGCGGGAGACCTTGAGCCGTTTCGAGAGTTCGGACTTGATCTGGCCGCTACCCGAGGGCCTGAGCGACGAAGGGTTGGAAGCTGCGCTTTACGCAACCGGCGCAGCAAACGGGGTCATCGGCGCCATGCCGAACCGGACTGGCCGGCGGTTCATCGGGAGATGAAACGCAAGCACGTCACCCTGCTGATCGTCTGGGACGAGTATATTGCGCAGAACCCAGGCGGCTACAGCTATTCGCGGTTCTGCGAACTTTATCGAGCCTTCGAGACAAAATTGTCGCCGACGATGCGCCAGACGCATGCGGCGGGCGAACGATTGTTTGTCGATTACGCCGGCGATGGCGTTCCAGTCCTGATTGATCGGCTGACGGGCGAGATTCGCAAGGCGCAGATATTCGTCGCAGTGCTCGGCGCATCGAGCTTCACCTTTGCCTGGGCGAGCTGGACGCAGACCCTTCCCGATTGGATCGACGCCCACGTGCATGCTTTCGCGGCGATCGGCGGCGTTCCGCATTTGCTCGTGCCGGACAATACCAGGACCGCCGTCATAAAGGCCTGCTTCTATGACCCTCTGGTCAATCGCACCTATGCCGAAATGGCGGCCCATTACGACACCGCCGTCCTGCCGGCGCGCCCGAGAAAACCTCGCGACAAGGCGAAAGTCGAACAAGCGGTGCTGGTTGTCGAGCGCTGGCTGCTCGGGCGGTTGCGTCACCGCATCTTCATCAGCCTGGCTGAGGTCAACGAAGCCATCGGCGAGTTGCTCAAGCATCTGAACGAAGAACGACCCATCCGGAGGCTCGGCGTGACTCGCCGGCAATTGCTGGAGGAGATCGACCGTCCGGCGCTCAAGTCTCTGCCGGCCGAGCCCTATGTCTTCAGCGAATGGCGCGTCTGTCGGGTCGGCATTGATTATCACGTCGACGCCGGCTCTCACTATTACAGCGTTCCCTATCGCTTCGCCCGCGCCGAGGTGGACGTCCGGATGACCGCCAGGACGGTCGAGATTTTCCTCAAAGGCGAGCGAATCGCCGCGCATTTGCGCATCAGCGGCAATCGCAAACATACGACGATCCCCGAACACATGCCGTCCTCCCACCGCCGCTATGCGGGCTGGACGATCGACCGCATCCGCCAGGACGCGCGCGCGATCGGACCGGCGACTGCGGCGCTCTGCGAGCAGATTCTCGAGCATAGACCGCATCCGGAACAGGGCTACCGGGCGTGTCTGGGGATCGTCCGCCTTTCCGGTCCCTATGGCGTCGGACGCGTCGAAGCGGCGGCGGAACGCGCCATTGATATCGGCGCGCGCACCTATGGCTCCGTCAAGTCCATCCTCGACAACAATCTTGATCGGCGCCCCGCGCAAAAGCGCGCCGCGGACGGAACGCCGATCCTGCATCCCAATATCCGTGGCCCGCGCTATTACAATTAGGAGAAGCAATCTTGCTCAAACATCCGACCCTCGATCAACTTTACGCCCTCGGCCTCCAGGGCATGGCCAAGGGCTTTACGGAAATCGGCGCCGAGGCCGACAATCTCGACAAACGCGAATGGCTCGGGCTCCTGCTCGATCGCGAGGCGTCATGGCGTCAGGATAAGAGGTTCGCGGCGCGACTGCGCTACGCCAAATTGCGCCAGCAAGCCTGCGCCGAAGATGTCGATTATCGAAGCCCGCGCGGCCTCGATCGGCCCCTGTTCCAAAAGCTCGTCGAGGGGCATTGGATCGAGGCCCACGAAAACTTGGCCCTCGTTGGCCCGACCGGCGTCGGCAAGTCATGGCTCGCTTCAGCGCTTGGCCACAAGGCCTGCCGCGATAATCGCTCGGTGCTCTATCACCGCATCCCAAAGCTCTTCGAAGATCTCGCCCTGGCGCGCGGCGATGGCCGTCATCCGCGCCTCCTGCGTGCGCTCGGCCGCGCCGACCTTCTCATTCTCGACGATTGGGGTTTGGAGCCCCTCGACGCCGGCGCCCGGCATGATCTTCTGGAAATCCTCGAAGAGCGATACGGCCGCCGCTCGACCATCGTCACATCCCAACTCCCCGTGGACCGCTGGCATCACGTCGTCAACGACCCGACCTACGCCGATGCGATCCTCGACCGTCTCGTTCACAACGCCCATCGGATCGAACTGGCTGGCGAAAGCTTGCGACGCGTCCGGCCAAGTCGTGAAAAAATTGCAGATGAAAACTTGACCAGACAACAGCCCAAGCGCCAATAATCAAAGCGCCAGCGAGCCCGCTCCACCCCGGCGGCATCATTCCGTTACAGGTGGCGGCATCATCTCGTTACAACATGGCGCTTTCGTCGGAATCCGCATTCTCGCCCGCAGACCGTGAAAGTGCCGGTGATGGCCGAGGCCGCCAAGATGGCCAGGATCGCCTGGGCGGTGCTGACCTCGGG
>JBAQGU010000334.1:0-2045 GCA_049287975.1 Roseiarcus sp. | reverse complement strand
AGCCCTCGCTGTTCACGATCATCAATTCGTCCTCCCCGCTGCGGCTTGATGCGCCGATGCTGGAAGGCGTCATTCAGATGGCGCGCCGCAATCAGATCGTTGTGCTCACGCCGTTCACGCTCGCCGGCGCGATGGCGCCGGTGACGCTCGCGGGAGCGCTCGCGCAGCAGCACGCCGAGGCGCTCGCGGGCCTTGCGGTGGCGCAGCTCGCGCGGCCGGGCTCGCCATTTGTCTACGGCGGCTTCACGTCCAACGTCGACATGAAATCTGGCGCGCCCGCCTTCGGCACGCCGGAATATATGAAGACCGCGATCGTGGGCGGCCAATTGGCGCGGCGCTTGGGATTGCCCTATCGCTCCTCGAATGCCAACGCGGCCAACTCGCTCGATGCGCAGGCCGCCTATGAGAGCGTCTTTTCGCTCTGGGGCGCGATCATGGGCGGCGTGAATTTTCTGATGCATGGCGCGGGATGGATGGAAGGCGGCCTGCAAGCCTCGTTCGAGAAGATGGCGCTCGACGCCGATCTGCTCGCGATGGTCGCCGAGTTCCTGCGACCACTGCGCGTCGATCCCGAGGAACTGGGGCTCGACGCGATGCGCGAGGTCGGGCCGGGCGGGCATTTCTTCGGCGCCGCTCACACGCAGTCCCGATACCGGAACGCCTTCTTCGCACCGATGATTTCCGACTGGCGCAACTATGAGACTTGGCGCGAAGCCGGCGCTCCGACCGCCTACGACACGGCCGAGAGGATCTACAAGGAACGGCTTCGGAACTATTCGCCGCCGCCCATCGAAGCCGATCGTCGCGAAGCGTTGGAAACCTTTGTCGCCCGCCGCAAGGCGGAGGGCGGCGCCCCGACGGATTTCTGAGCGAATGACCGGAGAACCCCCGCCCGCGACCTCGCCGGGCCTTCCGACGTTTGCGCCCGCCGCGCTGGCCGCTCGGAAATTCGAGATTCCCTCGCCGCGATGGGCGATCGCGGTGACCTTCTTCGCCTTCGGAGTCGCGTCGGGATCGTGGTCGGGCTCCTCCGCCACGATTCTGGCGCGGGCGAGCGTGGACGCCTGGGCCTTCGGCGTCGCTCTGACCTGCTTCACCGGCGCCTATTTGGCCGCGATGTCGAGCGGCGGCGTGGTCGCCCGGCGGTTCACGGTCAAACGCACGCTGATCGCGGTGTTGCTGACGATCGGTCCCGTTCTCGCCGCTCTGCTGCTGGCCTCGACGGCGATCGGGATCTTCGTTCCGCTGATCGCCTACGGATTGCTCGCCGGGATGCTCGACGCTACGATGAACGCGGAAGGCGCGCGGATCGAGCGGCGCCTGGGCACGCCGATTTTCGCACGACTGCACGGCGGAGCCTCCGCCGGTGGAGCGATCGGCGCGATTCTCGGCAGCGTGCTGGCGACCAGCGCGGCGCCCTGGGCGTTGGGAATGATCGCAGAGGCGGGTCTCGCGGCCGCCGCCGTCCTGGTGGCGCTGCCGATAGAGCCGGACGCCGGCGACAGGGTGGGCGGCCCCCTCCCGATTCGGGCGCGCATCCTGTCGCGTTCGCTCGTCGTGCTCGGGCTCACGATCGGCGTCTCCATCACCTGCGAGAGCGCGACGATCTCCTGGTCGGCGCTGCTGCTGCGGCGCGAGGCCCCGCAATGGGCGGCTTTCGCAGGGCTCGGCGCCGCGTTCTTCTTCGCGTGCCAGGCGACCTTCAGGGTCAACGCCGACGCGCTGCGATCGCACGCCGCCGACCGGACGATGATGCTGCTCTCCTTCCTGGTTGCGGCGGCGGGCCTCGGGCTGGTGGCCCTCCATCTCGGCTTCGCGACGAGCGTGGTCGGCTTTGCGATCGTCGGCGTCGGGACAGCCGCGATCGTCCCCTGTGGGTTCGCGCTGGCGGCCTCGCAACCCCGCGTTTCCGCCGGCGCTGCGATCTCGGCGGTCGCTTTCTTCGGCGGATTCCCGCGGCTGCCGGCGCCGCTCGCCACAGGCGCCATCGCGAGCGCTTTTTCGCTTTCGACGGCATTCTGCTGCCTGGCGGCGCTGCTTCTCGT
>JBAQGU010000333.1:0-7343 GCA_049287975.1 Roseiarcus sp. | reverse complement strand
GATCGAGGCTTTTGACGGCGAGCCGTGATACGGTTGACGCCCGCGTCTCCACTGACGCCCAAGACCTCACCAGCTTGAGCAATTGAAGGCCGCGGAAACTAATTCTGATTACGGAGGACGTAGACAACCAGTGATGAGTGCCATTTATTCTTGAGAAGTTCCAGGGGCGCCGCTCCACGAGTCGAGCAAACTCCCGCGGCCTGACACGACTCTCAAATGGCGATTTCCAATACGCGTTCCTTGCCGTCCCGGAAGGGCGCCTCCACCTCCACCGACAAACAACCTTCGATGGCTTCACGCAAGTTGGCGAGCAGTTCGTCGATAGTTTCGCCTTGGGTGGCGCAACCGGGAATGGCGGGAACCTCCGCCCAATATCCTCCTCCATCCTCTTCGTGAACAATAGCCTTGATGTTCATGATGTCTCTCCGCAATACATTCTGTATTTCATTCTCCACCTCAATCCGCAAGCCGTCCGGAAAGGGCGCTTCGGGCGCGGTTCCATTCACCCCCCGGGAAGCATGCGCGCGAGGACGCCGTCGCGCTTGACGAGGCCGTGGTACAGCGCGCCCGCCGCGTGCAGCGCGGCGACGGCGGCGACGACGATTCCGCCGTAGAGATGCCAGACGAAAATCCGGTCGGACAGCGGCGTGTCCTTGCCCAAAATGGTCGGAAAATCGATGAGGCCGAAAACGCTGACGGGATCGCCATAGGCGTTGGTGCCCGCCCAGCCGAGCACGGGCACGACGAACAGCAAGAGATAGAGCGAGAATTGCGCGCCGAGCGAGGCGCGCCGGTCGAAAGCCGACAATGTCGCCTCCGAGGCCGGCACGCCCAACAAGAGCCGCCGCGCCAGCCGCGCGACCATCACGAGCAGCACCAGCGCGCCGACAGCCTCATGCAGGTTATACAGCCCGTCCCGGACCGGACCTTCCGGAACTAGCCGCTTCATCGTCGGTCCCGAGACGAGCAAGAAAATGACGGCGACCGCTACGAACCAATGCATCAGCTTCGCCGTAGCGGAATATCGCGACGGCCGCTCGCGGGAATCCACGATCGCAGTCATGACGTCGATGCCTCCGGTTTGGGCCGAAGCCCTGTCGCGAGCCAGTCACACTCCTGACGCGAGCACGCGATACGCCACTTCACGTAGCGCACGATCGCCCGCTGGGCGCCGATGCGGCAAACCCGCCGACCCGGCTATGGATTTAGGTAGCGTTGGCGGGTTTCTCAATTGAAGTCGAGCCGTTTTGATAGAGCGCCGCATTTTTCCAGGCGCTCGAGCCAAGGGGAAACGCCATGAGACATCCCACGAAATCGACCTTGCAGCGCAGCGAAGTTCGTCCTCGCCCCACGCCCAAGAACTCGCAGGCGCACAAGGGCGTCGCCCCACTGAACCCCCTCACTCACCGCAACACCAGCTTCCAGCCGCTGCCGAGGCCGCTGGGATTGGCGCCCTATCACTACGATCTGGCGGAAAACTTTCCGGATGTCGGCGCCGCGATCAAGGATGCCAAGAGGATGGTGTTTCACGTCGTCGGCGATACCGGCGGCGTACAGGACGGCACGCCGCAGAACAATGTCGCGGAGCAGATGGTCGATCATCTCACCAGCGCGAAGGACAAGCCGCAGTTCTGCTACCACGTCGGCGACGTCGTCTACTTCACGGGTGAAAGAGATGATTATTACGCTCAGTTCTATGAGCCCTACGCGCACTACAATATTCCGATATTGGCCATTCCCGGCAATCACGACGGCGAGGTCGACAACCCCAAGGAGCAGACCTCGCTCGATGGCTGGGTCGGCTATTTCATGCAGGAGCATCCCGACGTCGATCCGATTTCCAAGGACGCGCCGCGCGTTCAACTCGACCTTCCCAACGTATATTGGACGCTCACCACCCAATTCGCGACGATCATCGGCATGTACACGAACGTCCCCGAGCACGGCTCGATCGATTCGACGCAACAGCAATGGGTCACCAACGAATTCGCGACCGCGCCGAAGGATCGCGCGCTCATATTGGCGCTGCATCATCCGATCTATTCCTTCGACACCTTCCATAGCGGCAGTTCGAAGATGGCCGACGTTCTCGAGAATGCGATCCGCGACACCGGCCGCGTTCCCAATCTCGTACTGTCCGGACATGTGCACGATTACCAGCGCATCGAGCAGGATATCGCCCCCGACGGGCCGACGCCGTTCATAGTCAGCGGCAACGGCGGCTATCACAACCTGCATCCCGTTCATTCCGAGCCCGGCGACAAAGCCCCCGACACCGGCGCGGTCCTGCAATACGCGAGCTCGAAGCGCTGGGGTTTTTTGACGGTGACGATCGATCACCAGACGATCTCCGGCGTCGGAACCGAGGTCGATCGAAATGGGAATGTGCAACAAGGGGACAAATTCAGCTATTCGGTAAAGCCGATCGTGCTGGCGAATCCGAAATCAGTTCCGACGCTGTAGTAGGGGTTGGTCGGAGGCGCCGATGTGGACGGGGCTGTTCGGCTCTGCATCGGCCGGTATCACACGGAAGGCCGCCGGCGATGACGGCGGCCTCGGTTTTCCGATGAGAGGGAAAGCGGCTCGGTCGTCAGACGGCCGGCTTGATCGACGTGACGTCGAACTTGTCGCCGGTCTTGTTGTAGATCACCGTGACCTTTTCGCCCACCTTGAAGTTGGAGAGCTTGACGCTCTTGGGGACGACGTAGCTGGAGCCGTTGTCCAGCATTATCATGTCCTTGTTCATATCGACGTTCTTGATCTTTCCGGTCGCGTCGGCCGCGAAGGCGACGGATACCGCGCCGAGCAAGGCGGTGGCGGCAACGGCGGTGACGACAATACGCATAGTGCATCTCCTTGGTTGGTGAGGCCGCGAGCGCACCGATCGCAATGTTTCTGTGTTGCGGTCGCGCCGACGCGCCCACTGCATGAAATCGGTGAAGCACATCGCGGATGGCCTCGTGTTGGCCAACACATTAATGTTTGTTCATATTCGCAGGCGACGCCGCGGGATCGCGACCGACCAGGCCAACGCGTGTCATCCCCGCGAAAGCAGCGATCCAGCCGTGGGGACAACGCGAAGCGGCCAATTCAAAGGCGGATGTCGTCGCAAGAGCGTCGTGGCATTCTGGATGCTTGCGTTCGCGAGCATGACGCAGGTTTGTCAAGCACCGCCCTGTTCGGCTGTCAGCTCCCACTCGGCTCGAGCGACACAGATCTCGTCAAGTCGCCTGCGCGGCGAGGCGACGGCGCAATCGGACCCTCAGCCCAGCGGGCGACATGGTGAAGCCGAACTCCTCACTCACGCTGCCTCGAGCGCCGATCCGTTCAATCTCGAAGTTCTTGTAAAGCATCGAAACCAGCGTTTTCATTTCGACGAGGGCCAGGGCTCGGCCTGGACAAATTCGTGGGCCGGACCCAAACGGAATCAGCGCCGCGACTTCATGCGCGCCTTCGGTCGGGCCGAGCCATCGCTCGGGCCTGAAAGCGCGGGGGTCGTTGAAATTGCCCGCATCGCGCGCCGCTGGACGCGTGAGCAGCGTCACGACCGTTCCTCGAGGCAGTTGCAAGTCGCCCACGACCGTCGAAACAATAGATTCCACCATGATGACAGGCGCAACAGGACGAAGACGCATGGCCTCGTTCGCGACCGCGCCGGCTCGGTCGAGCCCGTTGGCGATCTCGAAGGTGGCGGCGACGTCCGATGTGTCGAACGCTTCATCGGCTTCGCGGCGCAACGCGGCGGCCCAGTCGGGACTTTCGCACAGTTCATGAACCGCCCAGGCCACCGTGTTGGACGTCGTATCCTCACCTGCCAGGAGCATCGTGATCAGATTGGTGTAGATTACGTCTTCGGAGTAGGCGTTTCCCCGTTCGTCACGGGCGGTCAGCATGGCCTCGATGAAATTGGTCGGTTTTTCAGCCCGATCCGGCTCTTTGGCGAGGAGATCCCGCGCGGAGGCGATCAGTCCGTCGATCCAAGCTCTCAGCTCGCTCAGAGCGGCCGCGAGGCGTCGATCCTGGGGAAGCTGGATGAACCTCCAAATCGGAATCGGCGCAAACATCCGGCGGGCGATGGCGGGAAATACGAGGTCGAGGTTGCGCTGAATGACCCCCTCGTCCTGGTCGATCGTGTCGATGTCGTATCCGAAGGTGATCAAGGTCGTCACATCCACGGCGAAGCTCTTGAGCTCCGGGACGATATCCACCGGCGCTTCGGCGTCGGCCAGCTTTCTCAGGCGCGCCAGGAACCGGTTGGAGACGGTCTGGATTTTTGGGTATAAGCCTCGCAGATTCCGTTGGGCGAGAGCCGCGACCGAAAGTTTCCGTTGCGGACGCCACGCTTCTCCTTCGGCGGAAAATACGCCGTCGAACCCCATCTCGGCTATGACTTTGGCCATGCCGGCGTCGCGCCGGAAGGTATCGGGCCTGGCTCGCAGAACTTGGTCGCACCAGGCCGGATTGGCGATCGCGACCGCCGGATGCGTCCCCATTCGGAATAAATAGGCCTCGCCATATCTCTCCGCCCAAGCCTCGAGGATGAGATGCAGCTTCGGCAAGTCGAGCTGGTGGAGGTTGCCCAACAGCGGCAACCCTTTTGGCCCGGGCAGATCGTCCAGCGTCCGCGTCGCCCTCGGCGCTTTCGCCCGGCAGGAAAGCGCTGAAACGTCGAGGAAGACGGTGCCGTCTCTCTCGTCGACTGGACACGCGGCGAGGCATTCGGGTCCCCCGTCGCGGCGCCCCGAATCGAGCTTGAAGCGCCATCGATGATTTCGACAGAGCAGTCTGTGTCCTTCGATCTCGCCCTCTCCGAGCAAGGCGCCCTGATGCGGACAGCGCCCCTCGAAGGCTCTGAGCCCGGACCGGGTCCGAACCACCACGACGTCTATCCCGTTCGCCGAGACGGCGAAGGGACCGGCGCCTTTGAGCTCGTCCAGATTGGCTACGCGAACAAAAGACCCGATCTTCATGAAATAGCTTCCGAATTCTTAGGCGCATCAGGGTGCTGGAGGAGCGCGCCGCGAGTGGCCGGCCGAGTGGGGATCGTTGAAGGGGACATTTGCAGACGCTAGCATGAGTCATGTTTTTCAGAAAGAAAAACCGAAAAAAAGATCGACGCTTCCATCTCACGGGAAAACATCGCTTGAGTGCGCGCCGTTCCGCGATGCGATCAAAGGAAAGGATAATTGCGGGCACGGCGGGTAATCCCGCCGCGCGTCCAAGAACGGCTCATGACTTCTTGTTCATATAATCGAGCACCTGTTCGATGGGCTCGGAAGACATGCGAAACAGGTCTCGAATACGGGGAGGTCCGCGGGCCGCCGCTGGTGTACTTCTCGGGAAGGCTGCGCTGCAGGATCAGGGCGACCGCGCCGCCGGCGAAGACGGCGGTAGTCACGGCGAGCGCAAAAATTTCTGGATTCATCGTTGTCCCCCCAAAAGACGGGCCACCAAACACGTTTGGTGGCCTTTGCGAGAACTGGACGAAAACGAGCCGCGCAAATCGCCCGGTTCGTAAACCGGGCGACGCTTTTGATCCGCAGGAACCTCAGGCCACTTTCTTGGCGAGATGCGGGAACATATGAGCGCGGGCTTCCGCGTCATTTTCCATCTTGAAGGCGTGTTTGTCCTTCAACGCCTCGGCGCGCCCCACGGCCGGTCGAGCGTTGATGCCGTCGAACCATTTCTTCAGATGCGGAAATTTGGCGAAGCCCTCCGGCCCGAAGATGAACGGCACTGCGCGGCCCCAGCCCCACAGCGCCATGTCGACAAAGGTATATTGGTCGCCGACCATGAATTTGTTGGCCGCGAGGTGGGCATCGACAATGCCCCAATGTCGGTCCGCCTCGAACATGTAGCGGCCGACCGGATATTCCTTCGGGTCGGGCGCCACATGTTTGAAATGCACGGCTTGCCCGGAATACGGGCCGATGCCGCTCGCTATGAACATCAGCCAAGACAGCATTTTCCCGCGCGCGGCAGGGGTGTTCTCGGGGAGGAACTTGCCGGATTTTTCGGCGAGATAAAGCAGGATCGCGTTGGAATCGAACACGGTCGCGTCGCCGTCCACGATCGCCGGCGTCTTGCCGTTAGGGTTGATGGCGCGGAACTCGGGCGAATGCTGCTCGCCTTTGCGCGTGTCGACAGGGACCATTTCATACGGCAAGCCCGATTCCTCGAGGAAAAGGGCGACTTTGGCGGGGTTGGGCGAGGGATGGTAGTAGAATTTGATCATTTCCGATTGGCTCCCGTTGGGGACTCGGACATGGGACCCGCGGCCATGTCGCGCAAGCCCGCAAATCTTCGGGCCATATCACATCCGCGTAATTCCAATTGAACAGCCTGGAACGGCGTTGGCCGCGGGATACGGCTGGAGGTGACGCCCTGAGTCAGGGCCGCCGCTCGTCGTGCCCGGCCGCGTGGTCGGGGTTACGGTGACACTTTACCAAACCCCCCTGTCTGTTCGATTGTTTGCGACCCGTCGTCGCGAGTCGCCCATGGCCCGTACTGCCTTGCCCAAACATGTCCATCTGATCCTGGTCCCCGACCGCGGGGGGATCGGCGGTCATGGACGAGGATCACCTCTTGGCCGCCGCGCGCTATGTCGCGCTGAACCCGGTGCAAGCGCGGTTGGCGTCTCGCGAGCAAGACTGGCGCTGGTCGAGCGTCCACGCCCATCTTCGGCGACCTGATCGACGCGCCCGCATCTCCCGGCGATGGCGGCGTTGCGCGGCGCGGAAACGATCGGCCGCCCGCTCGGATCCCCGCCTTGGGGAGCCACACTTTCCCCCTACGGATAATAAGCTTCTTTCAAGTCGTACGCTTTAACCCAAAGGCAGTTTGGCTCGCTCTTTGGTCGAAAGCACACAAGATCCGTCCCTGGCATTTCGCTCGCGACGAAACCTAGATAGCCAATCGGGAAATTTCGGCAGTTATGTAATATAAACATCGATTTGAATGCATCTACATCACCCTGAGCATATATCCTTAGCAAGATATCCACATCGACAGCATATGGGCATCCCAGCGTTTCGGCAATTGGCGTCGACCACTTATGATAGATATCAGAAGCCATAGCCATAGCTTCACAAGGTAGCAAATAAGCTACCAAGAAAACAGCAGATGCTGTCGTGGCAAAGGTTCTTGAAATCAATTCTTCCTCCCCACACTGTTGCACTTTTTACGCGGCGCCTGATCTCGTCTCTGTTCTTCAACTTTTCTCGCCTGCCAGAATGCACGCCGAAGCGGCGCTCCGAGGGAGGGAAATTTTCCTCCTTACAAACCCTTGATATTGCCCGAAACGCGAAAAGAATCTCGTTTCCCCGACAGCCGACCACGGCGCG
>JBAQGU010000332.1:0-12267 GCA_049287975.1 Roseiarcus sp. | reverse complement strand
GTGGCGCCGGTGGCGACGACCGTCTTGCCCTTCATATGCGATGCTCCGCGAACCCGTCGAGACGAGAGGGAGATGACCAGCCTCGAGCGCGCGCGTCAACTCTCGGCGCGCGGGCTTTCCGCTCGCTCGCAGGGGTCACGAAGTTTAGTCGCGCTGAAAATCAGACGGGTGTCGCGCTTTCGGCGGCGCGCGCCATGCCATGCGAATACGGGGTCGGCCGAGGCCGGTTGCGGCTACTAATTATCAGTACGGAAACAGCGGTAGCCGGTCGGACTGCTAGTGGAAGTCCCTTGGCTCCAGACGGCTTCCGCTAGGAAGGGAGCGCAATCGTTGGCGTTGCGAACAATCTGTATTCTGCGGCCACCATAGTCGACGAACGCGGTGTACTGACTCGCGACCGTCGCGTCGGGAGGTTGGGCGCGAGCGTAGCTTCCCGCGCCAGCGGTCAATAGCACAACGACCGCGATCTTGAACCTGTTCATGGCCTCCCCCTTCTCCGGCGCCTCCTGCGAGGCCTTGAACCGGAAAGCAGCAGGAAAACGATGGAATCAAAGCTGCTTACTACGTAATATGAAGGAAATATGACAATTATATGTCACTAAAGTAACAATCGTTTTGTGAGGTCGAGCATGATCGGCGCGGGTGGTGATCCTGAAATGTCCCTGGTCATGCCGCAAAAGCATCATCTTGATGAGGACGCGGGCGGCCTCGATGCAATCCCGCTCGAGCGATGCGGTGGGTTTAGTCGGGTTGGACGTTGCAAATCCCCGGCATTGACTGCGGCCACGCCCTGCATCTCAGCCATTTTGCCGCCAACTCAGCGACCGACCGGCTTCCCTGAACCTCCAGGGTAACGCCACGACGCGCTTTTGCGATGCTGCCGGGCTCGCCGGTTCTCCTTGTTCCGACGAACTGCCGGCGATCTCTCGATCGACCGATGATTGGCGATCAATAAAGGCTGCTGGTGAGACCGCCGTTTGATTGTCTGGAGTTCCGTCGAATGCACCGTCATCATCGAAGCCCCAGCCGCCCTGCCGCAACCCACAGACAAAGACGCGTCCTCGAGTGCCGCGACCTCTTCTCCAGTGAACTAGCCGCATAAACAAGAAGGCCCCGAGACGCTCATGACACCGCGGGGCCTCCGATTCGATACGCGCGCACGAACGCAGGACGGCGCCCGCCGACGCCAGCGGGAGGAACAACCGAGCGAGTAGTGTCTTCGTCGGTCGGTTTCTGAATCTTAGTAGCCGTAGCACGCCAAAGCGGAGCTAGCAACCAAGGACGACCCGGCTACGACAGTCAGAAGCGTGAGGGCGAGAGCGATGTATTTGCGCATGGGAGTTTCTCCGAAAGAAAGGTCGAACCGTGTGGCGCGACCAACGAGGAGTACATGGCACACGCATGAACGCCCGAAAATCGGGCTGACCTCCTTTTTATTTGGAGGGGTCCCAACAAACTCCAAAGAACAGAGCACTGTCGCCCTCCGGCAGTGAACAAGTCGCCCGAGTCGCTGAATTGGATGGGGTCGGCCGGTACTCCCTCCCCCTTTGTGGGGACGCGTTGGGGTGGGGGTTCAAATAGGTACAGCGGCGCGGCCCCCGACGCTGCGGCGGAGCCGACTCGATACGCGCGCGCAGGAACGCCGGACGATATCGACTGCGCCAGCGCGCGGAACAACCGAGCGAGCAGTTTCTTCGTCGGTCGGCTTTTGAATCTCAGCCGCCGTAGCAGCCGCCGTAGCAGGCCAACGCGGGACCAGTAACCAAGGACGAGCCGGCAACGACGCCGCCGACGACAGTCAGAAGCATGAGGGCGAGAGCGATATACTTGCGCATGGGAGTTTCTCCGAAAGAAATGTCGAACCGAGAGGCGCGACCAACGAGGAGTAGATGGCACACGCATGAACGCCTGAAAATTGGGCCCACCGCCTTTCGATTTGGAGGGGTCCCACGAAACTGCAAACAAGGGAGCCCCGTCCCTCACCCGCAGAATTCGGCCATAACTTCAACATCGGCCGGTGCTCGGCAGGTCTCTGCCGTTCTGGCTTCCATCCCTGACGCACATCAGGCCGCGGACGTGGCCCTGGGGGCCAGCCTCTCGGCGAGCCGCAAGGACAATCAGCGGGGCCCAGGCTCGCTTCGAGACGGCATCTTGTGTGGTTGGATTGTTGAACATGGCCAGCAATGCTAGCTTCGGTTGATTCCGGAACCCTCGAGGGAGAGGTCTCAAATACCCGACAACCAGTGAAGGCACGGACGCTCAGCCGCAGCGCCAATCGAATCGGGTCAGCTTCCTCGCTCGAGCGCGTCGGCTACGACGGCGAGCGCCAGGACGAGCGAGAGCGGCGCGTTGGCCAGGACCTCGCGCAGGAGCGCCCGGTTTCAGTTGAACTCTTTCTCCGGGCCACCGAAGCCGTGCATCCGCATCGCCCATTGATAGCCGACCAGCGCGCCCTTGACTCGCGGCAACAACCACAGCGAACACAGAGCAGCGAGCGCGGACCAGCCGACGACGAGCGGCAAGACCGGCAAATTAGGCCATAGTTCGTCTGCCGCGAGGATGCCGGCGACGATGAAATGCCCCATGATCAGCATCGTGACGTAGGCGGGCGCGTCGTCCGCGCGCTGCGGGCTCAGATCCTCGCCGCAGACGGGACAGGCGTCGGCCACCTTGAGATAGGCCCGGAACATGCGTCCCTCGCCGCAATGGGGGCAGCGGCCGAAAAAGCCGCGACGAACCGCGATGACGACGTCCCGATGCGCCTCCACAGGCGGCGCCTCGGCGGCGATGTGCAGCGTTCGGGTCATCGGCGATACTCCTTCTTCGGGCGCGGCTTCGAAGCACGCGCCCCCTTGCTCAACATTTCGAAACGAAGCGCGCCGGCGAAGGGCGCCGCCTCCAGCAGTTTCACTTCGACGCTGTCGCCCAGCCGAAAGTTCACGCCGGTTCGCGTGCCCACCAGTGCGCGGCTCGCTTCGTCAAAGCGAAAATATTCCTCGCCCAGACTCGCAGCGGGGATGAAGCCGTCCGCGCCCGTTTCCGTCAGTTTGACGAACAGCCCCACCTTGGTGACGCCGCCGATGCGCGCGGAAAAGCGGGCGCCGATCTCAGAGGCCAACTGCCCGGCGATCAGGCGGTCCATCGTCTCGCGTTCGGCCGCCATCGCGCGGCGTTCGGCGCCGGAGATGCGTTCGGCGATGCCGGCCAGTTCGCGAAATCCCGTTTCTTCCAGCCCGCCCGGCCCAAAACCGAGCGCACGGATCAGGGCGCGATGTACGATCAGGTCGGCGTAGCGGCGGATCGGCGAGGTGAAATGCGCGTAGCGGCGCAGGTTGAGGCCGAAATGGCCGTAGTTCTCGTGGGTATACTCGGCCTGCGCCTGCGCGCGCAGCACGACTTCGTTGACCAGCGCCTCCGCCGGCTCGCCCTTGACGCGTCCGAGCACACGATTGAAATGTTCGGGGCGCATGCGCTCGCCCTTGACGAGCTTGACGCCGAGGGTCGCGAGAAACTCGCCGAGCGCGCCGATCTTCTCCGGGCTCGGGGCGTCATGGGCGCGGTAGATCAGCGGCGAATGCGCGGCCTCCAAGCTCTCGGCGGCGGCGACATTGGCCAGGATCATGAATTCCTCGATCAGCCGATGCGCATCGAGCCGTTCGGGCCATCTGACGCCGACCAGCTTGCCCTCGGGATCGAGGATCAGCTTGCGCTCGGGCAGGTCGAGATCGAGCGGATCGCGATGATCGCGCTCCTGCCCCAGCAAGGCATAGGCCGCCCAGAGCGGCCGCAGCACGCCTTCGACCAGCGGCGCGGTCGTATCGTCGGGCGCCCCGTCGATCGCGCGCTGCGCCTGCTCGTAAGAGAGTTTGGCGGCCGAGCGCATCATGATGCGATGGAACTCATGACGCCGCTTGCGGCCGTTCGCGCCGATGATCATTCGCACCGCGAGCGCCGGCCGGTCCTCGTGCGGACGCAGCGAGCAGAGATTGTTCGAGATGCGCTCGGGCAGCATCGGCACGACGCGGTCGGGGAAGTACACCGAATTGCCGCGCTCCAGGGCTTCCTTGTGGAGCTGGGAGCCCGGCTGCACGTAATAGGCGACGTCGGCGATCGCGACGGTCAGCAGATAGCCGCCGGGGTTGGAGGGGTCCGGGTCCGGCGCCGCGTGGACGGCGTCGTCGTGATCCTTGGCGTCGGCGGGATCGATCGTGACCAGCTGCAGGTCGCGCCAGTCCTCGCGATGGACGAAGTTCGCCGGACGCGCCGACTCGGCCTCTTTCAGCGCGGCGGCGGAGAAGACATGCGGGATGTCATGCGCAATCAGCGCGATCAGGCTGACCGCGCGTTCGGTGTTCACCGCCCCCAGCCGCTCGACGACCCGCGCCGAGGGCAGGCCGAAGCGGCCCTCGCGCAGCATTTCCAGCGCGACGAGTTCGCCCTCTCGAGCCTCGCCGCTCAATCCGCTGGGGATGAAGATTTCGCGTCCGCCGCCCTTCTTGTCGATCGGCGCCACGCGTCCGGCGCCGTTCACCAGCTCGCGATAGACGCCGAGCGCGCGCGCGCGGGCTCGATCGAGCACTTTGACGACCCGGCCGCTATGCGATTCCCCCTCGGAATCGGCATCGATCCGCAGCAGGACGCGGGCGCCGATGCCTGGAGCGGGCGCCCTTTCTCGCTTCAGGCGGGGGCTGCGAACCCGAATGCGCGGCGGCTCGCCCGTCTCGGCCCAATCGACGGGACGCGCGATCAGTTCGCCGTCGCGGTCTCGCTCGACGATGTCGGCGACCACCATCGCCGGCAGGACGCCCTTGCGTCGGAGAACCTTGCGGCCGCGCGCGACGGCGCCGTCGGACTCGAGGTCTTTGATGAGCAATTTGAGTTCGGTCCTGGCCGCGCCCTTGACGCCGAACGCGCGCGCTACGTCACGCTTGGTGACGCGAGCGGGCGGCTTCACGCCGTTCGGCGCGGGTGCGCCGGAGAGAAAGGCGAGCACCTCGTCGCGTGAGGGAAGAGAGTCCGTCTGGGCCTTCGGCAACAGAGCGCCGCGCGTCTGCGGACGTGACGCGGACCGCGGACTGGGGATTTTCTTCGGCAAAGCGGGGTCGCAGCTCGAATCGTAGGCAATCGCCGCGGCGATGCGCCGCGACGATTTACTTAGGCGCCTGCGGCAAAGCTTACAAGCCGAGGAAGGGGGGCCGACGCGGCGAGGTCCCGCGCCGGCCAAATGGTTTGGGCGTCAGGCCCGTGGGCGCCGCGATTGGCGCCGTTGGAAGAACACGCCGGAAGTCGACAAGAACAAAGGCTCGGAAAAAAGCGAAACTGGAGATTCCGAGCGCCCGTGCGACATCATTTCAGTACGCCGCTGATTTCCACAAACTCGCTGCTCAGGCCGGTGCCGAGGCTTGTCAGCGCGACGACGAGCGCGACCGCTATCAAACTGGCGATCAATGCATATTCGATAGCGGTGGCGCCGCGGTCGTCGTCGAAAAGCTTTCTTACAGATCGCATCGTAATCATTGAAGTCGTCCCATCGTTTGTGTTGGCCTGATTCCCGCTTGCCGCGCGATACGGCTATGTGAAGCGGTCATGAGTGAGAATACAGATGACGTGATACGGGGTGATTAACGAGATGCGTGAAATTCTCTCAAAGGAAAGAGAGAGGCGACTACGTAGTTAAAGGTTTCGCTCGATCAACCGAAAATCAAGCTCGAATGTAGGCGGGACGAATGCCCCGGCGCGGCGCAGGGCCGGCTCAGTGATCGCATTCCCGCCGACTCGCCGCCACATCGGCAGCGCCGCATCTGGCGGGCGCGCGGCGCCTATCCTCCACGCTTGATCTGCCTCGACGCCCCGCCGTGCCCGCATGGCCGACAAAGGTCGGGCGTCGCACCGTCGAGCGCAATCGGTTTCGCCTGGGGCGGCGGCGGTTTGGGCTCATCCGATTCCTGCGCCTCCTCTCCCGACCCGGCCTATTACGCGTATGGGCTCGGGGACGAGGCGCCCATCTCGGCGGAAATCATGCCGGTGCGTGCGGTGAAGGGTGGGACGTCGGCTCGTCCGTCTTGGTCGCCGAGTCTCTACGTCGGCAAGCGATAGGTTCCGATCGCCGTGTCGCGATAGAGCGCGCGAAGCTCGGACTCGCTGGCGCCGGCGACGATTTCGTCGACGATTTCGACCCACCTCGGATAGCGGTGCGTCAGCTCCGAGACGGTCCAATCGCTGCCGAACATCACGCGATCGAAGCCGAACTGCTCGACGACATGGGCGACATAGGGCTTCACCTGATCGGCGGTCCACGCTGCGTGGTCCGCCTCCGTTATTACGCCGGATATCTTGCAGACGACGTTCGGCCGGCGCGCGAGTTCTGCGATCTGGCCCTGCCAGGGTTCGCGCAAGCCGTTCTTGATGTCGGGCTTTCCGATGTGGTCGAGCACGAAGGAGACCTCCGGACAGCGCCTCACCAGCTCCAGGGCGTAGGCCATCGCGGTATGTTTGATGCAGATGTCGAAGGGCAGATCGTATTTGGGCAACAGCCGCAGCCCCTCGAGAAATCCGGGCTCGAGACAGAACGCGGGGTTCCGCTCGGTCTCGATCAGGCGTCGGACGCCCCGGACGCTGCGCAAGGCTGTGAGCGATGCGAGATCGGCTTCGACAGCTCCGCCCTTTTCCAGCGGCGCGTGCGCGACGATACCGCTGAGCCTCGGGTCGGCGTCCGCCATTTCCTGAACGAAAGCGGCCTCCTCCAGGTGGAGACCGGGGTCGACCGCCACTTCGGCGAAGACGATCTTGTCGACGACGACCGCCGCGCGGGCTTCGTCGAAATCCTCGAGCAGATATGTCCGGTTGATCTTCGGCGCGCCTGCGAGCCACGCGTAGCGCAGTCGCGCGACGTCATAGAGATGTACGTGGCTATCGACGATCGGAAACCCGGGCATGGTTTTTTCTCGCATAGCTCGCAGCGGCCGACAAGGGCGTCTTCGGCGCTGGAGCGGGAAACGGCCGACCCCTCGGATAACCGACTCATCGCCGCCTCGGGTCCGTCCTCAGCCTGGCAGGCGCGACTGGCGGAGGTCCTTTGTGACGGCGCCGCGGTAGGCCCTCGGGGTGAGTCCCACGGACTTGTGAAACTGACGTGTGAATGCCGCCTGATCGGCGTAGCCGCATTCCTGGGCGACGATGCTGATGGCCACATCTGTCCGCCGCAGCCGATCGCATGCGAATTCGATCCGCGCACGCGTCAGGTACTGTCCGATGGAAAGCCCGAACAGGGCGCGGATGCGCTGATCGAGCTGGAATGCCGAAAGCCCCGCTCGGGCCGCGAGATCAGGAATCCGCAGCGGAGAATCGAGATGGTCGTGAACATGGCCGAGCACGGAAGACAGCGCGGCCATTTCAGGTTGCGGGCTGCTCGGCGCGTCACGGGAGATGCCAGATAGGCCCACGATCCTGCCGTTCCGATCGAATAGCGGCTCCTTCCAAGTCAGGCACCATCCCTGCCGCCCCTCGGGATAGAGATGAAGCTCCAATCGTCCATTGATCGAAATGCCCTCGCGCAGAACGCTGAGGTCCTGAGTTTCGAAGCGATCGCCCAGCGGCGGCGGAAAGACCTCGCGCGCCGTTCGCCCGACGAGGTCGGCCTTCCCTGGGAGGCCGCAGCGCCGAACCAGCGCCTCGTTCACCGCCACATAACGCGCATTCCGGTCCTTCAGGAAGAAGACCGTGTCGTCGATGCGATCGAACAGCTCCTCGCCGAGGAACGGTCGGCCGAGCCCATCCAAAAAGTCCCGTCCTCGTTCGCCCCGCGGTTCCATCGGCGCGGATATTGTGCCGATTCCCGAATTTCCGCCAGCGATGCGCGCAAGATCGGAGCGGCCGCCTGTGGCAAATTCCTGGCGCTCGCCGAGCCGAACCCGGTCGGCGAAGAACGGGAGAATAGCCATGACCAACGTGTTCGCGGGCGTAATGCCGGCGCTGGTGACCCCCTGCAAGCCCGACCGGACGCCCGACTTCCGCGCGCTGACCCGCAAGGGGCGAGAGCTGATCGAGGCCGGGATGTCCGCCGTCGTCTACTGCGGCTCCATGGGCGATTGGCCGTTGCTGACCGATGAACAGCGCATGCAGGGCGTCGAGCATCTCGTTGACGCGGGCGTCCCGGTCATCGTCGGAACGGGCGCGCAGAATTCGCAGCGGGCGGCCGCCCTCGCCCGGCACGCCAAGAAGGTCGGCGCCAGGGGCCTCATGATCATACCTCGCGTCCTGTCGCGCGGCGCCTCGCCCGCGGCCCAGCGCGCGCATTTCGCCGGCGTCCTCGAAGCGGCGGTCGATCTTCCGTCCGTGATCTACAACAGCCCCTATTACGGCTTCCAGACCCGCGCTGAACTGTTCTTCGAGCTCCGGCGAAGCTACGCACACCTTGTCGGCTTCAAGGAGTTCGGCGGCGGCGCGTCGCTCAGTTATGCCGCCGAACACATCGCCGGCGCCTCGCCGGATATCTCGCTGTTGGTCGGCGTCGATACCCAAGTATTCCACGGTTTCGTCAATTGCGGGGCTGTGGGCGCGATCACGGGCATCGGCAACGTGCTGCCGAAGGAAACCCTGCACCTCGTCTCCCTCTGCCAACGCGCCGCGAAGGGCGACCCCGAGGCGCGGCGGCTGGCCCTCGAGCTCGACGGTGCGCTCGCCATGCTGTCAGCTTTTGATGAAGGAACCGACCTCGTGCTCTATTTCAAGCACCTGATGGTGCTGCAGGGCGATCCCGAATACGCGCTGCATTTCAACGAATCCGACGAGTTGAGCGACAGCCAGAGGCGCTTCGCCGAAGCGCAACTGAGGCTCTTCAAAACGTGGTATGCCGAATGGCGCGGAGCGAAGGGGTGACAGCTCATGCGCGTCGTCGATTCCCACACCGAAGGCGAGCCCACCCGGCTGATCATCGAAGGCGGCCCGCCGCTGGGCGGCGGCCCGCTTTCCGAGCGGCGCAGGCGCCTCGCCGAGGAATTCGATCATATCAGGCGCTTCGCGATCCTCGAGCCGCGAGGCTACGACGCGCTCGTCGGCGCGCTTCTCTGCGAGCCGGTCGACCCGACCTGCGCCGCCGGCCTCATCTTCTTCAACAACGCCGGCTATCTCGGGATGTGCGGTCACGCCACCATCGGCGCCGCCGTGACGCTCGCGCAGCTCGGCCGCATCGGCCTCGGCGCGCATCAGTTCGAAACGCCGGTCGGCGTCGTTGCCGTCGAACTGAGCGAGAAGAACTATGCGACCTTCGAAAACGTCGAGAGCCATCGCCATCTCCAGGCGGTCTCCGTCGAGGTCGATGGCCTCGGCCGCGTGGCAGGCGACGTCGGCTGGGGCGGGAACTGGTTTTTCCTGACGAACGACGCGCCCTGTCCGCTGCTCGTCGAAAACATCCCCGCACTTTCGCAGGCGGGGCGAGCCATTCGGCTCGCGCTCAGGCGGGACGGCGTCACCGGGGTGGGCGGCGCGGAAATCGACCATATCGAGTTCTTCGGCCCCGCGCGGTCATCCCTCGCGGACAGCCGTAATTTCGTGCTCTGCCCGGGCGGCGCCTATGATCGTTCGCCCTGCGGGACGGGAACCAGCGCCAAGCTCGCTTGCCTCGCCGCGGACCAGAAGCTGCGACCCGGCGACCTCTGGGTTCAGGAAAGCGTGATCGGGAGCCGCTTTCAGGCCAGCTACGGGCCCGGCGCGAACGGAGGCGTCATTCCGCGAATTGGAGGGCGGGCGTTCGTCTACAGCCAGTCCGAGCTTCACCGGGAACCGGCGGATCCCTTCTGCTTCGGGATCGCCGTCCCGGCGCTGCTGTAGGCGCGGTCGCCGACCGCGTTGTTTCCGCTGGGCCGCCACTCGGAAAACGTGGAGCTCTACGAGGGCCGGGCTCGGCGAGCGCGGCTACGATTCTCGGCGAAGGCTTTACCCGCCGCCGAACTTATCGAACAATGTCAGCCACACGAGTAGGGTTGACGGCGGAGCGATCGGGCTGAGAAAGGAAAAATCATGAGCGAGAATGGGACGGCCTACGCCGCCGCACTGACGATCCGACATTTGTTGCGGCTGCTCGAAAGCAAGGGCCTGCTATCGTCTTACGAAATACGACAGGAGCTCGACGGCGTTCTCGGCGAGCTGCGCGAAGCCGGCGCGCGCGGCGCCGTTTCCCATGACGCTTCCACTGAGGCCTTGCGAACCGTCGAGATGATGTCCCCGCCTTGGTCTGACACACACAAACCGGAACCGGCCTCCATCGCCGCCGAGGACTTGAACGCGAGCAACGACGAGTGAATGCGGCCGCCTCGCGTCCGGCCTAGGCCGCGAACTGCACTTTGTGCGTCGCCGAGGCCAAGCGCACGTTTGCCGTGAGCGGAAGGTGATCGGACGATTGCTGGGCGAGCGGGGTGTCGTGAATCGCCAGGTCCGTGATCAGGCCCGTGGGCCAACCGAGAATTCGGTCGAGCGGAAAAATCGGCCGTCGCGAAGGAAAGCTGAGAATTGACGGCGCAACCCCGAACATCGGTTCGAGAACGCCGAGCGCGGAACGGCGGCGGCGGCGCCACTCGTTGAAATCGCCGAGCAGGATGGTCGGCATGCGAGGCAAGTCGAGGAACGTGTCGAGAAGCGCGCGGGCTTGATCCATCCTGGAAAGACGAAGTAGCCCCAGGTGAGCCGCGATGACGCGGAACTGCCCTTCCCCGAGGTCGAGTTCGGCGACGATCGCGCCCCGCGGCTCGAACCCCGGCAGCCTCAAGCGGGACCGGCGATAGGATTTTGGCTCCCCGCGCACGAGAAGAGCGTTGCCGTGCCAGCCATGGCGATAGGGAACGTCCGACTGGACGAGAAGCTGCATCCCCGTTTTTCGACGAATGATCGCCGGATCGAGAAGGCCGCCGCGTGTTCCAAAACGATGGTCCATCTCCTGAAGCGCGATGACGTCGGCGCCGATCTGCCCGATTACCGCGATGATGCGATCCGGCCGGACTATTCCATCCGCGCCTCGGCACTTATGAATATTGTAAGATGCGATCTTCACGGGGGGCCTCGGATCGGGGTTTTCTAGATATAGGGCATCGCGAGCCGCGCCGCCGCATCGCGAAGTTTCCATATGAAGGGGCGTTTGTCGATTTCCTCCAACGTGATCGGCCGATTACGGTGGTTATCGATGATCCCGGCCAAACGGTCAGCCAGATTGCTATCGTAAAACTCCACCGTCAGCTCGAAATTCAGCCGGAGGCTTCGCGTATCCCAATTCGCGCTGCCCACGAGACTCCATTCGCCATCGATCGTCATCAGCTTCGAATGGTCGAACGGCGGCGAGCTGTGCCAGACTAGACACCCCGTTTCCAACAAAGGCCGGATATGCGCCTGCGCCGCCCAAGCAACCAGCAGATGATTGTTTTTACCCGGCAGCACTATATTCACATCTGCGCCTCGCAAAGCCGCCAATTGAAGCGCGGTCAACAGTTGTTCGTCCGGCAAGAAATAGGGCGTCGCGATCCTGATGGAGCGCCGCGCCGAGTTGATCGCGGCAAGCAGGACGAGAACCAGCTGATCGACCTCCTGGTCCGGCCCGGAAACGATCGCGCGGGCGGCGGCGCCGGGAGTCCCTTCAGGCGGCGAAGAGATCTCGGTCGGCGTTTCTCCTGTCGTGAAGGACCAGTCGTCGTCGAACTCTTGCTCGATCTGCTGGACGATCGTCCCCTCGACTTGAAAATGTAAGTCGCGCACCGGCGATTTCGGCCGCAGCGCGAGCACATTCTCCGCGCCGATATTCAAACCGCCGACGAAAGCCGTGATTCCGTCTATAACCAGAGCTTTCTTGTGGAGCCGCAAATCCAAAAACGGCATCTTCCATGGCAAGAGCGAATGGAGGAAGCGGGCGACGGGAACGCCTTGCCTGTGCAGGCGGTGATAGGCCGCCGAGCGCAAGAAGCCGCCACCGAATCCGTCGATCAGAACCCGAATTTTCACACCTCTGCGATGGGCGGCGACCAATGCATCGATGAATCGCATTCCGACCTGATCGGTGCGGAAGATGTAGGTGGCCAGCCGAATGCTCGATTTCGCGCTCTCGATGGCGGCGATCATTTGCGGGTAGCCTTGATCGCCGCACTCGAGAACCGCGACCACCTTGCCGACTGCCATCTCCTGTCCGGTGATATTCCCGACGGCGACCTTGAGGCGCTCGATCGGGTCCAACGACGAAATGTCGCCGGTGACGGGAGCGTCGAAATCCGGGACCGGTCCCTTCAATCG
>JBAQGU010000331.1:0-2257 GCA_049287975.1 Roseiarcus sp. | reverse complement strand
TTGAGAGAAGTTTCAACCCGGCATGAATTCCGATTATTGGAAGCAAAGCCCGCCGAAAAATCGACGCTAAAACGGCTCTGGCAGGCGCGCGCCTGCTTCGTTCAGCGCCGGCCAATGCCTTTCTGTTGAACTGTGGCGCGGATGATCTGCGGCGCGCGAAGCTCGTCGTCGGCGGCCACGCGACCGCAATGCGCGCGCTCCGCCATGGCGTTCCGATAGTGGCCATTCCCGAGTTTGCCGGCGATCAGCCCGGTGTCGCCGGCGTCGCGATCCGACGCACTATCCGCCGCGTACTCGCGGCGGCGTCCTACGCTGCGATCCCGTCGACGACGGCGGGCGCAGCCGCCCGCCGCACGCAGAATTGAAACGAGCTTCGGGGTCTAGCCGCTCGGCGGCAGCTATAGTAACACTCCCGGCCTTGATTGTGAGCTTCAGTTTGGGAGAACGCAGTGAGGGCAATAGTCGCGGCGTTTCGCGATCCGATACGGCTTCGTGCTGTTGTTCTCGTGATCTGTAGTTTCGCGCTGGCGGCCTGCAACGCGTCGAAGAACGCCTATGTGCCGCCGCCGCCGCCCAAAGTGACCGTGGCGCAGCCGGTTCAGAAGCCGGTGACTTTGTATATCGATTTGACCGGCAACACCGCGCCGTTCAACACCGTGACTCTGGTCGCGCGCGTCCAGGGCTATCTGGAATCGATCGATTACGTGGACGGCGCATCGGTAACGAAAGGAACACAACTGTTCGGCATCGAACAGGACCAGTATAAGGCGCAGCTCGATCAGGCGAAGGCGACGCTCGCCTCCGACAAGGCGACGGAGGTCTATGACCGATGGGAATATGAGCAGCAGGCGAAGCTTTTCAAGCAAGATTCCACCGCCCAGGCTACACTCGAGCAGTGGAAGTCCTCGGCCGACAAGGCCTCCGCCGCAATCCTGAACTCGCAGGCCGCCGTAGACCTCGCGAACATCAACCTCGGCTATACGAGGGTGCTCGCTCCCTTCGACGGCGCCGTCACCAATCATCAAGTCGATCTCGGCGCGCTGGTCGGGGTGTCCAGCCCCACCACGCTCGCGACGATCATCCAGAGCGACCCGCTCTACGTCTATTTCACGGTGAGCGAGCCGCAAGTTTTGGCCATCATGAAAAGCAGGGCCGAGGCGGGGCACCCGATCAGAACGTCAAACCTTTCGAGCATCTCCAGCGTCCCGGTCGAGATCGGCCTGCAGAACGAGGAAGGCTACCCTCACAAAGGACATCTCGACTATGCCTCGCCGCAGGTCGACACGTCGACCGGCACGCTGACGGCGCGCGCCATCTTCGACAACAAGGATCACGCGCTGCTGGCGGGCCTGTTCGTGCGGGTTCGAGTCCCGTTCGGGCATCAGGACAAGGCCCTGCTGACCCGAGACGATGCGATCGGGACGAGCCAGGAAGGCAGCTATGTTCTGGTGGTCGGCCCGGACAATGTCGTCCAGCGCAAAACCGTGAAAACCGGAAGTCGAGAAGGCCAGCTTCGGATCATCGAATCCGGACTCGACCCGGGCGACTGGGTAGTGACCGAGGGGATTCAGCGGGCCTTTCCCGGCGCCAAGGTCGATCCGCAGCGGGCCGCCTCGGCGCCGGTCGCGGCGGACCCGGCGGCGAAATGAACCCTCGGGGCGAACGGCCATGATTTCTCGCTTTTTCATCGAACGGCCGGTGCTCTCCAACGTGATCGCGTTGGTATTCGTCCTGATCGGCCTGGTCTCCCTCATCCAATTGCCGAGCGCCCAATATCCCAATGTCGTCCCGCCCACCATACAGGTGACGACGCGCTACCCCGGCGCGAGCGCCAAGACCCTCATCGACACCGTCGCCCTGCCGATCGAGCAGCAGGTCAACGGCGTCGAGGACATGATTTATATGCAATCGACGAGCGCGGACGACGGCACCTATACCCTGGTCGTCACCTTCGCGATCGGCACGGACCCCGACAAGGCGCAGATCCTGGTGCAGAACCAGGTCGCGGCCGCCATTTCTTCGCTGCCGCAGGAAGTGCAGATTCAAGGGGTGACGACGTCGAAGAGGTCGACCTCGATTCTCGAGTTCGTCACGTTGGTTTCACCCGACAGCCGCTTCGACAGCCTGTTCCTGACGAACTACGCCGTCATCAGCGTGGAGAACGAACTGGCTCGCCTCAACGGCATCGGCTCCGTGCAGGTCCTCGGCGCCGGGCAATACGCCATGCGGATTTGGATGAATCCGGACCTGCTTCAGG
>JBAQGU010000330.1:0-11263 GCA_049287975.1 Roseiarcus sp. | reverse complement strand
GTCTGGACACCGCGGTCGAGCCGTGCGCCGCCGCGGCGCTGCTGCCTGCGAGACTGGCGTTGCAAGGCAATCTCGATCCGCTCGCGCTCGTGGCGGGGGGACGCGCGCTCGACGAGGCGGTCGCGCGCGTCCTCGAGGGTTTCGCGGGCCGGGCGCATATCTTCAATCTCGGCCACGGCATTCTGCCGGAAACGCCGATCGCCCATGTCGAGCGCCTGATGGCGCTCGTGCGCCGGCCGCCGGGTTAAGAATTCGTAACGGAAGGCGGGCGCCGCTGGAGATTCCAATTCCCCTCGCTATATGGGGGCCATGCACTCGAGGAGTGGTCGAAATGGCAAGCGTAGCGGGATCGGGAATTTTCAAGATCGGGGGCGAGATCGCCGTGCATCGCTTGGGCTACGGCGCGATGCGGATCACCGGACGCGGCATCTGGGGCGACCCGGAGGACCGGTCCGAGGCGATCGCCACGCTGAAGCGTCTGCCCGATCTCGGCATCAATTTCATCGACACCGCGGATTCGTACGGCCCCGACGTTTCCGAGGAGCTGGTTCGCGAAGCGCTGCACCCTTACGGCGATATTCTGGTGGCGACCAAGGCAGGCCTCGCCCGCACCGGGCCCAGCCAGTGGGTTCCGCTGGGCCGGCCGGAATATCTGATCCAGCAGGCGCACACGAGCCGGCGCCGCCTCGGCGTCGAGACGATCGGGCTATGGCAGCTGCACCGCATCGATTCGAAGGTTCCGCGCGACGAACAGTTCGGCGCGATCAAGTCGCTGATCAGCGCCGGCGTCATTCGCCATGCGGGCCTGAGCGAAGTCTCGGTCGCAGAGATCGAGGCCGCGCAAAAAGCGTTCAAGGTCGCGACCGTTCAGAACCGCTATAATTTCGCCGACCGCTCCAGCGAGGACGTCCTCGACTATTGCGAAAAGCACGGCATCGGCTTCATCCCATGGTTCCCGCTCGGCGCCGGCGATCTCGCGAAGCCGGGCTCGGCGCTCGACGCGATCGCGCACGCGCACGAGGCGACGCCCGGGCAGATCGCTCTCGCGTGGCTCCTCCAGCGCAGTCCGGTCATGCTGCCGATTCCCGGCACGTCGAAGGTCGCGCACCTCGAGGAGAACATCGCGGCGGCCGACATAAAGCTGACCGCCGCCGAGTTCACGTCGCTGGATTATGCGGGGCGCGCCGGCGGGCGGTGACGCCGCGGCGCTTCGTCATTGCAAGCAAAGCAACCCAGACTGAGCCGCAGCACGAACCCTTAGTCTGGATTGCTTCGCTGTCGCTCACAACGAAGAGCGCCGACCAGGCGCGGCCGTGCTACGCCACGCGCTTCAAGGGCAGCCCTGCCCCGCCGACGGCGCGCTTCGACGCCAGGGTCTGGAAAACCCCGATCGTTCCGCGCTCGAAGGCGCGACCGAACAGCGCGAAATACAGCAGCCACATCCGTGTCTTCTTTCTGCCGATTTCGGCGAAGGCGGCCTCTCGGTTCTTGTAGAGCCGCTCGACCCAGTGTTCGAGCGTCAGTTGAAAATGCTCGCGCAGGCCCTCGACGTCGTGGATCTCGAACCCGTGCCTCTCGAGATTGGTCGCCGACAGTCCGATATAATCGAGCTCCCCGCCCGGAAATATGAATTGCGTGATCACTTTCTGGTAGCGGGTCGGCTTACGGAACTTGGAAAGATCGGGCGTCGCCCAGCGCGTGCTGGCCTGGTGCAGATAGAGCCCGCGCGGCCGCAGCAGCTTGCGCATCTGCTCGAAATGCATGTCGTGGTTGTCGAGGCCGACATGTTCGAACATCTCGATCTGGGAGATCTTGTCGTAGCCTTCGGCGACGTCGATCGAGCGATAATCGCGCAATTCCAACTTGATCAGATTGCCGAGGCCCATTCGCTCGATCTTAGCCGAGGCGAAATCGAATTGCGCCTGCGAAAGCGTCACGCCATGGCACTGAGTGCCATAGGCGTGAGCCGCATGACAAATCAAGCCGCCCCAACCGCAGCCCACGTCTAGAAATCGATCGCCCGGCCGCAACCGGAGTTTGCGGCATATCTTGTCGAGTTTGGCGATCTGGGCCGTCTCGAGCGATGTCTCCGGGGTTTCGAAACATCCGCAGGAGTAGACCATCTCGGGATCGAGGAACAGCGCATAGAAGGCGTTCGAGACATCGTAATGAAACCGGATCAGCTCGTCGTCCTTGCGCCCCTTGCCGAATCGGGTTTCGACTTTCTTGTCGTAGGCCGGGGCGTCGGAGCGTCCGGGCGCCGACAGCAGGAACGGCAGCGCGCAACGCAACGCGACCTTCCGGTCGAAGTTCTTCGCCAGATCCAGCGATTTGAAATGATCGTAGCGGCGCGATGCGACGATCGGATTGGCGCCGACATAGTCGAGTTCCTCCTCCGCGTAGAGAGTGAACAGGGTCCTGAGTTTCGGCTTCAGCATCAACCGCCGGATGGCGTTGGGCGAGCGAACGACAATGCGAACGTCGTCCCGCGCATTGGGCCCCAGTGGCAGGACTTCCCCGTTCCACAGTTCAACGCAGAGATCGCCCCCGAGAAGCTGGGCAAGGTGAGCGGCCATAGTCCTCGCGGCCTTCAAACGCAGCGCTTCGATCATGAGTCCGAGTCTATTTCGCAGGCCTGATGGCGGCCGAAGCCGCTCCTCTTACAGGTGTTCGGAGTCGTTAGCGACCATAGGGTTCTCTTTTTTTGGTATACGGGATCAGCTGTGCAAATGACGGCGGCGCGATGCGGCCCGGGATGGAATTGCGCGAGCGCGCCACCACATCCACCCATGGCGCGGAAGCCGGGCCGCTCGATTGCCGACGCTGAAGATAGAAAGGGAGAAAAACGATGACGAACCTTGCCGATCTCGGAGTTTTCGGCCTGTCGACAATGGGCGCGAATCTGGCCCGCAACGCCGCCCGAAAGGGCTTCGGCGTCGCGGTCTACAATCGCCATGGCGCGCGGACAGACGAATTGATCGCCGAGCACGGGTCGGAGGGTCGCTTCGCCCCCGCCAAGACCATCACGGACTTCGTGGCGGCGCTGGCCAGGCCCCGGCCGATCATCATTCTGGTCAAGGCGGGCAAGCCGGTCGACGACGTCATCGACGAGCTCGCGCCGCATCTCGACAAGGGCGACATCATCATCGACGGCGGCAATTCGCTATTTACCGACACGAACCGGCGCTTCCATGCGCTGGAGGAAAAGGGCCTTCGCTTCATCGGCATGGGCGTCTCAGGAGGCGAGGAAGGCGCGCTCGAAGGCCCCAGCATGATGCCGGGCGGCGACCGCGAAGCCTACGCCCGCATCGAGCCGATGGTGACCAAGATGGCCGCGCAGGTCGATGGCGCGCCGTGTTGCGCTTTCATCGGGCCCGAGGGCGCCGGCCATTATGTCAAGATGGTGCACAACGGCATCGAATACGCCGACATGCAGCTCATCGCCGAGGCCTACGATCTCTTCAAATCCGTCTACGGCCTGAACGCGCACGCGATCGCGGGCGTGTTCGAGGAATGGAAGACCGGCGAACTCGATTCCTATCTGATCGAGATCACCGCCGCCGTGCTGCGCAAGCGCGACGCCACGGGCGGCGCCCTGGTCGACGCCATCGTGGACGAGGCCGAGCAGAAAGGCACCGGCCGCTGGACCGCCCAATCCGCCCTCGATCTCGGCGTGCCGCTGACCTCGATCACGGAAGCGGTCTACGCCCGCGCGCTCTCCGCGCGCCGCGCGCAGCGCGCCGCCGCGGAGAAATTCTTTCCCCATCCGCCCCTCCTCCCGCGAAACCCGGACAGGGGCGAAATCGATGCTATCCAAAACGCGCTATACGCCTCGAAGATCGTCGCCTACGCCCAAGGTTTCGAGCAGATGACGGCGGCGGCCGAGCAGTTCGGCTGGAGCTTGAAGCTCGGCGAGGTCTCGAAGATCTGGCGAGGCGGCTGCATCATTCGCGCCCGCTTCCTCGACCGGATCCGCGAGGCCTACGACGACGGGAAGCCGGTATCGAACCTGCTGCTGGAGAGTTATTTCCGCGATGCCGTGGTGAAGGCGGAACCCGCCTGGCGCCGCGTCGTCTCGATGGCGATCGAGCATGGCGTCGCCGTGCCGGCGTTCGCTTCGTCACTCGCCTATTACGACGGCCTGCGGCGCAGCCGCGGCCCGGCTAACCTCTTGCAGGGCTTGCGCGATTATTTCGGCGCCCACACCTACCGTCGGCTCGACAAGGAAGGCGTCTTTCACACCCGCTGGGCTCAAGACGGCGCCGAGATAGCCGTTCACGAATAGGTTTGTGACGGCGGCGAGATGACGGGGGCGTCCTGGCGGATGGCCTCGGGGTCGTTGTCATGACCAGCTCCGGGCAGGTATGTGCGAAGGCGGCGAACAAACACAAGGGGTTTTCGTTTTGCGTGAGTCCGGAAGCTGGACGGTGCTGAGCAGCAGAGATCTTCTCGACGCGTCGCCGTTTCTGAAAGTGCGGGTCGAGACAATCAGACTGCCGGACGGGCGCTGTATACCCGACTATTATCAGTTGGATATGCCGTCTTTCGCCTGCATCCTCGCGGAAACAGCCGATGGACGGACGATAGTCTACAAGCGGTATCGTCATGGGTCGCGCCGAACGGGGCTCGTCTTTCCGGGCGGACATCTCGAACCCGACGAAGCTCCTTTAGAGGCGGCGAAACGGGAGCTTCTCGAGGAAACCGGGTTTGTCTCCGATTCCTGGGGCGAACTCGGTGGTTACACTGTCGACGCCAATCAAGGAGGGGCGGTATCCTACATGTTCCACGCGACCGGCTGTCGTCGGATCGCGGATCCTTGCTCCGATGATCTGGAAGATACCGAAATATTGTTTTTGAGTCGCGACGAGTTGCTTGCCGCCATCACTCGCGGGGAAATCCATCTCTTGACGCAAATCGCATTGGTTTCCATCTTCTGGCAGGCGGAGATCGCCAGAGCCCTGTCGAAATGAGAGAGTCGCGACGTTCAGATTCGCGCGCTTGTGAGTTCACCGGCGCGCGCTACCGAGTTCGGCGCGCACGTGGCGGCGAAATTGCGCCCGCTATCGCCGTAACCTAGAACAAGCGCCCTGTCTTTGCGGCGGGGAATCATGAATTGGCGCAACGAGCCGCTGCGATCGCTGTTGCCGATGGTAGGCGGCTTTGTTCTTCTGCTTTTCGCGGCGGCGACTTCCGCTTTCCTTTCGGCTGAGCGGCGGGACGCGACATTTTGGGTGCGGCACGCTCTCGAGGTCGAAGCGCAGTTGAATCGCGTCCAGGCGACCGCGACCGACGCGGAGACGGGGCAGCGCGGCTATCTCTTGACCGGCCGGCCGAGCTACCTCGAGCCGTACGAAGCCGCGCGCCGGAAACTCCCCGCGGAAATCGATGAGCTCGCTTCCGAAACAGTGGACAACCCGGCCCAGCGGAAAGCGCTGGGGCGCCTCCGGTCGTCGACCGCCGGCAAAATGTCCGAGCTCCAGAAGACGATCGATCTGCGCTCGACGGGACGCAGCGACGATGCCCTCGCGGAAGTGGAAAGCGACCGGGGCAAGGACTTGATGGCGGCCATTCGACAGGCCATCGCCGACATGCACTCGGAGGAGACCGCGCTTCTCGAACGCCGCTCGACGCGCGCGGCCTGGCTCGAAGAGACGGGCCAGGCGGTCCTGCTGGCCAGCCTAATTCTCGTCATCGCGTTCGGGGCTCTGTCTCTGTTCGACGCCCGACGTCGCGTCGTCGCGCTGCAACAATCGAATACCCGATTGCGGAATGAAGCCGCCGAAAGGCTCGCGGCCGAAAATCAAGTCAGGCAGCTGCAGAAAATGGAGGCGGTCGGTCAGTTGATGGGTGGCATCGCCCACGATTTCAACAACATGCTCTCGATTGTGATCGGCTCGCTCGAACTAGCCCGCCGGCGACTGGCCGGAACCGAGCATCCGGCCGTCCTGAAATGCATCGACAATGCGGCCGAAGGCGCGAACCGCGCCGCGACGCTGACCGCCCGCCTGTTGGCGTTCTCCCGTCAGCAGCCGCTCGAGCCGCGGGTCATCGACGTCAACAAGCTCGCTGGCGGCATGTCGGAACTGCTTCAACGCTCGATCGGCGAGGCCATTCACATCGAAACGGTGCTCGCCGGCGGGCTCTGGAAAGTGCTGGTCGACCCCGCGCAGCTCGAAAGCGCGATCGTCAATCTGGCGGTGAACGCGCGGGACGCCATGCCCGATGGCGGCAAACTGACGATCGAGACCCAAAACGCCGAGCTCGACGAGCGATATGCCGCCGCGCACAACGAAGTGGCTGCCGGCCAGTATGTCGTGATCTCGGTGACGGACAGCGGCGCCGGGATGAGCCGCGAGGTGTTGGAGCGCGCCTTCGATCCCTTCTATACGACCAAAGGCCCGGGCCAAGGCACGGGTCTGGGTCTCAGCCAAGTGTTCGGTTTCGTCAAGCAATCCAGCGGCCATATCAAGCTCTACTCGGAAGTCGGACACGGCACGACCGTCAAGATTTATCTGCCGCGCCATAGGGGTGAAAGCCCGGTTGCGGCGGAGGAAGCGAGCCCGTCGTCGCTGCCGAAGGGAACCGCGGACACGATCATTCTGGTCGTCGAGGACGAATCGGGCGTCCGGAAAATGACCGTCGATGCCATTCGTGAGCTCGGCTACGCCGCTATATCAGCGCAAACGCCGCGCGAGGCGTTGCAGCAACTCGAATCGCATCCCGACGTTGCGCTTCTCTTCACCGACATCGTCATGCCCGATATGAACGGACGCATGCTGTCGGACATGGCGCTGGCCCGACAACCCAATCTGAAAGTGCTCTACACGACCGGCTATACGCGCAACGCCGTCGTTCACAACGGCGTCCTGGATGCCGGAACCGCCCTGATCCAAAAGCCCTTCACGCTGGAGCAATTGGCGCTGAAGCTGCGACATGCGCTCGGAAACTGACGGCTGCGGCGCAAGCGGCGTCCGGCATGGCGGCGTGGGTGGGTGAGGGCCGCCCTGCGTGGCGCCGCGATCGAGCGGGAGTGCCTGGCGTGCAGTTCCTCGCTCTGCTAAGGAACAACGCTCATGCGGCCGCCCTGGCCACTGCGTGGGGCAGCGCGAGCAAGGGCTCGAATATGTGTGCCGCGAGGTGACGTACGACCGGCACAACGACGCCGTCACCGGTGAGGTGGTAGGCTTCGTTGTAATTGGTAGGCAGTTCGTAATCGTCGGATAGCCCCATGAGGCGCGCCGTCTCTCGCGGCGAGATCAGCCGCGAACGCACCCTGTCGCCATCGACGACTACGATCATTTGCCGGCTCGAGCCGCCCGCCGGCGTGCGGAGGCAACCGGCGATTTCATCGAACCGAATCTCCGCGCGTTGCGCCTTGCGGCCTACGTCGTCGATGCGCGTGCGTTTGTATACGGTTCCGATCATGCGGCGGCGGGAGGCCTTCGCCTCGTCCAGCTTCTGCCGATTGATCGGGCTCATCATCCACAGAAGCCTGGCCGTTTCGCTCGCCGTGTTCCATTCGACCCCGATCGGGTTGTCTTCGATAAAATCGCTGAAGACGATATCGCGCTTCGCCGGCGTCGGCAGATTCCACCAAATCCATTTCTCATTGACCTTCGGCGAAAGATTGTCGAACGCGTTCAGCAATCCGCGCGGATGCCATGGGCTCAGGCGCGCGGGGCCGGCGACGGCCAACCCTTCCGGCAGCGACATGTCTTCCCGCAGGCCAACCATGAACAAACGCGGCCGCGAATGCGGAACAAAATGCACCGCATCCACGATCAAGGCGCCGAAGCAATAGCCGGCGGACGCGTAGGTCGAGCAGATCGCTACGAAATCCTTACCCTCATGCGACGTGAGCGTCCCGCAGACGTTCTCGAGCACGATGATTTTCGGCGCCCTGCCCTTCTCGATCAACGCTTGCATGAGTCGCCAGAAGGGCCAGAACGTACCCGAGCGGTCGCCGTTCAGGCCCGCGCCGGCCCCCGCGAGAGACAAATCCTGACAAGGGAACGACGCCCACGCGAGGTCGGCATGGCCTGGCAGATCGGAGCCCTCGAGCTTTCTGACGTCCCCCACGTCGAGAACATCCGGGGTCGGCCAGTTTTTCTTGTAGATTGCGGTTTTCTTTACGTCGAATTCATTGGCGAACAGGCAGTTCCACCGCTTGCCCAGCCCCTCTCGAGCCATGCCGGCGCCAGCGAAAAACTCGTAGAAGCTGGGCACTGTTCGCCTCCGATCTTTCTGCCTGTTCTGGGCGAATGCCGATCCAATGAAATCCAGCAGATTTTTCGCGAATCACTCCGTCGATACAGTGTGGCGCCACTTCCGGACAGCGTCGAATTGTCCTGGCGAATTCTCTTTCGGAGAAACACGACTCGTCGGCGCTACGCGCGCCAGTCTAGAAGCCGGAAGACCCGCGCATTACTGCGGACTGGCCTCAGCCGGAGCGCTGCTCGAAGGGGTCGTGCCGTCGAACGCGCCGACCAGCTTGCGAAGGATTCCGGGCGTCACTGCAGAGACCATGCTGACGTTGAACGCGGGGGCGCTCGCGGCGCCGCTAATCCGGTAATTGGCGCCAAATACGCCTTCGTGCTTGGCGCCGCCGAACAGCAGGCCGACCACGGGAATGCCGCTGATCAGGCTGTTGACCTGATAGGCCGGAACTACCGTTCCGTTGATGTCGAGGCGGTCGTGCGGGTAGTCGAGGAAGCCCTGCGCGGTCAGCCCGACCTCCGGATTGAAAATCAGCGCCTCCTGCAAATCCAATCGTCCCGCCGCCGTGCGGTTGAAAGTGGCGGTCATGCGATCGAACTTGACCGCGTCGCTATCGACCGGGGCGCTCGCGGTCGCCATGCCGCGGGTCGAGGTCTGACTCGCCGACGACTCGAGACTCCGCAACGCGGATTCGTCGCGAATTACGAATTTCTTGAGGCTGGCTACGCCGTGCACCCCTTCCCCCGCGTCTTGCAAGGTCAGTTCGAGCGAACCGCCTTCGAGCTTGCCATAAAGGTCGAGGAACTTGGCGAAGGCGCCGGCGTCCCCGGTGCGGACGCGCAATAGACCGCTTTCGTCCTTGTGCGCCGTCAGCGCGCCCTCGCCGAGCTGGCCCTTCGCCTGCAAAGTCCGGACGACGCCGCCCCGTCGCGAAGCGACGAGTTCGAACTGCCCGATCTCCTGTTTGTTCGCACCCATCAGCCGGGAAACCTTCGCGTCGATGTCGAGATCCGACTTGACGCTGGGGGAGCCTGCGGTCTGGCCGAAGTACCCCTTGACCAGGTTTCGCCCGTCGAAAGATGCGCCGCGCACGACGGCCTTCAGGGCCGCGCCGCCCTGCAGGTCGAGCTTGAGATCGTCGCCGGGGTATAGGCGCAGCTGCGAGAACTTCGCGTTCTGCAACGCGCCGTCCGGCCCCAACTGCGCGGTTCCGCGCACCAGGAGCGAGCCGGCGTCGATCGCCAGCGCGCCCAAGGCATATCCGTCGGCGCCGGATTTGACCGTCAGCGTCGCTTTGCCGGGCCGGCCCGCCGCCTTCAGGCTCGCTCCTTCGAAACTGAGGATCTCGACGCGCGCGAGATCGATCTCCACATCAGATCCAGCGCCGGATTTGTTGAGCGGCGCCCGGATGCGCACGGCCATCGGGCCAGTAATCGGCAGCCCGACGTTCATTCCGATTTTCGCCCGCGCCGCGTCATCGAGGGTCAGGTTCAACGCCAACACGCCCTCGTCGGCGGCGGCCTTGGCGAGATCGACCTTGGTGGACAGCCCGTTCACCTGGCCCTGCCCCGTGATTTTCAGATTGCCCCCTTCCGCAACGACGTCGAGCGCGCCCTGTTCGAAACGCTGGTTGCCGAAGTATTTGTCGAGCTGCAAATTCGACAATCCGCCTTCGACCTTGAAGTGCTGGTCCTCCGGGCGAACCGACTTGCCGAGACCGAGGTCGAGCGCCAGCGCGCCCTGAAATTGTCCCCTGACGTCGGCCGGATCCACCGAAAGTCCGGCGTACTTCTTGACGGCGTCGCGCGACAAGAGATCGGCGAGCGCGTCGGCGGCGCCCTGGACATGGGCGCCGGCCTGCGCGGCGACGATCGGCGCCGGCCGCGTGTCGGGAATCTTGAAGTAGATATCCGCGGCCTGCATCCGACGCCCCTGCGCGAACTCCATCGCGCCGCGTTTCGCCGTCACCGAGAAGACGCGCCCGGTGATGAAGCCGTTGGCGTCGAGCCCCGTCAGCGGCGGCACGCCGGGCAACAGGTCGACCGCCGCGTCACGCAACGAAAATTCTCCGTGCACGCTATCGGGAGGCACAGGGCGTTTATGCATCGCCTCGACGAAAGCCGGGGCGTCCCAGTCGATCTTCATCGATCCCACGGCCAGGTCGCCCCCCCGGAAGTGTTCCACGCACCAGGTGCGCGCCTCCGGGTTGATGAAGGTCGGCCAGAGCCGAAACAAGTCGGCGAGCCCGCTCGGGCCCGCGTGGAGTTCGAGTTTGAGCGTGGTCGCATCGGGGAGCCCGTTCGCCTCGGCGGTCAATGCGGCGTCCAGGTGGGGACCGTGTACGGAGAAGCGATCGACGACGAAGCGGGCCTCGGCGGGAAGATAGCGAGCTTCAAAGACGGCGTTGTCGATCGACACGGGGAGTTCGCCCGGGCGCTCGCCGGCGAAGACGGAATCTTGCGATCGAAGGTTGCCGCGCCATGTGTGTTCCTCTTTGGAGGGCGGCGCGAGCCAGCCGGCGATGCGGAAATGGCTGGCGCCCGCGAGCGCCTCGATGTCGTCGAATCGGAACCGTTGCGCGCCGGCGTCCCAGGCCACGTGGCCCGTGGCCTCGTCGACGAGGAACGGTTCGTGATCGGGATCGGCGAGTTTGAAATAACCCGCGCCGAGACTGAACCCGCCCTGCACCGACGTAATCGCGGCGTCCTGCGTCAGGCTCACGTCGAGTTTGAACGAGATCGGCATGTCGGACTCGAAGGGAGGCCGGCGCGGCTCCAGCAACAGGAGGTCGTCGAGGCTGAAATCGTGCGCCTCCACGCTGAGGCCGGGCTTCGCGCCGCCGCGCGCGTGCGCGGACAGGCTCCACAGCCCCGCGGGTCCGCGCGCCGAGGTCTCGACCGAGGCCGCGTCGTCGCCTCTGTCGAACGATATCGCAAAGTCTTCGTAGACCGATTTCTTGTCGAGCGCTTCGTTTTCGACCTCGAGATGGCCATGCGCCAGCGAGACGTGATCCAGCGGCTGGCGAGAACCGGCCATCGCATCTATC
>JBAQGU010000329.1:0-8992 GCA_049287975.1 Roseiarcus sp. | reverse complement strand
GGATAAAGCTTCTTGGCTTCCTCGTCGGTGACGGCGCCGGTGAGGATCACGTCCTCGCCAGGTTTCCAGTTCGCCGGCGTGGCCACCCGGTGCTTGGCGGTGAGCTGCAGCGAGTCGATCACGCGCAGCACTTCATCGAAGTTGCGGCCGGTGGTCATCGGGTAAACCAGGACGAGCTTGACCTTCTTGTCCGGGCCGATGACGAAGACGTTGCGCACTGTCTGGTTGTCGGCCGGCGTGCGCTTCGTCGGATCTCCCGACACCGGCGCGGGCAGCATGCCATAGAGCTTCGAAACATTGTAATCGGCGTCGGCGATCATCGGGAAATTGGGCGCGTAGCCCTGCGTTTCCTCGATGTCGGCGGCCCAGCCGGAATGACGGTCGAGCGGATCGACCGAGAGGCCGATGATCTTCACGCCCCGGGCGTCGAACTCCGGCTTGATTTTGGCCATATAGCCGAGTTCGGTGGTGCAAACCGGCGTAAAGTCCTTCGGGTGCGAGAACAGGACGGTCCAGGAATCGCCGATCCAGTCGTGAAACTTGATCCGGCCCTCGGTCGTCTCGGCCTCGAAGTCAGGGGCGGTGTCGTTGAGCGCTAGTGTCATGACCATCCTCCGTTTCCATTATATGTTGGGAGCAGCGGGCCCCATGTCCAAGAGTGATATTGCGCGCCTCGCTTCGGAAGTCCACCACTGTCTCTATGGCGCCGACCGAAACAGCCGGGCCGAGTCTGCGCTCGGATCGTGTCGCTACCGCGACGAGCGCTCCGAGTGAGCCCGGGTTCAGAATTGCTCATGCCTCCCGATAGGCGCGAAGTCCGCGCAGGATCTGCCGGCGCCCAGGTAGCGGTCGTGGCGCAGACCGAGGCCGTCGTCGGCGCGTACCGGCGCGGCGCCGGAACTCAGGCACTCAAGTCCAGGGATCGCCGCCTCGAGATAGGCCGGATCGTTACGAAAGTGACGGCAGGCGCCGCAACGTTTCGAGGCGCACGACACTGACCCCTCACGCGACCTTGACAGGTGGACTTTCGGGTATTTATCATTAATTCGATCGATAATATAGACATTAGCCATGAGGAGGAATATCGACGATGCACGGAATGCGCGTCCGGGGATGAGGATCATTCGGAGGCGGCGATCCGTCTCCGCTTTCAACGAAAGGCCACCGCGTGAGCGCGATCGAGGAAGCCTATCGCTTCGCCGAACTCGTAATGCCCTGCTGCCGCTCGCGGATAAATCGACGTGATCCATGGCCGCCGCCAACATGGGCCAGTTCGGCGAGACGATCGCCAATGTAGGACGCCCGACGGAGCTACGCGCCAGCCAATCGTGAACCGCATGTTATTTCGTAGCGCTGAGCGCTAAGCTGTCCGAGAAGGGAGCCGACTCACTATCCGTCATTGCGAGCGAAGCGAAGCAATCCAGGGCGGCATCACGCGGAACCTGGATTGCTTCGTCGCAAGGGCTCCTCGCAATGACGGCCAGGGGGAGGCTCGTCGAATGGATTCGGTAACCCCGTAGCGTGAATCCGGCGCAAGAAGTCTCAAGTCCGCGGCAAAAATTGCTCGGTTGTTCGTTTTCGTTCGGGAGGTCATGTTCGGGCGCCGATCGAGCTTGTTTTTGGAGATTACTATGCACACGATGTTTCGCGAGCAGAGACCCGAGCCCCCCAAGGAGCGAGAACTGACCCTTTGCGAGATGCTGGATGACCCGATTGTCGCCCACATCATGCGCCGAGACGGCGTCGCGCGAAGCGACGTCACAAGGCTGTTCGCGGCTCGCCAACGAGAACGTCTTTGTCGACCCGACCGGAGAGCGTATCGAAGACGGGCCTGAAAACACGGGGCCCGATGATTGCGATGGACAGCTGAACTTTGAAACCAGGAGCCCTTCCCATGATTGACCATGCTTCCTTTTCCGACGGCCGCCGTCGGTTTCTGATCAGGGGCGTCGCAGCGCTCGGAATGTTGTGCGGATTGGGAACGGCCGCCGCCCTCGCGCAGGCCTCTGGCGAGCCCGTGACGATCGGAGTGAGCGGACCGTTGACAGGCCAGAACGCCCAGTACGGCGCGCAATGGAAAAAGGGCTTCGATCTCGCGCTCGAGGAGGTCAACAAGACCGGCGTGAAGGGGCGGCCGCTGCAATACGTGTTCGAGGACAGTCAGGCCGATCCGCGTCAGACTGTCGCCATCGCGCAGAAATTCGTCAGCGATCCCAAGATCGTCGTCGAATTGGGCGACTTTTCCAGCACCGCCTCGATGGCGGCCTCGTCGATCTATCAGCGCGCGGGCCTGGTGCAGTTCGGCTTCACGAACTCGCATCCCAAGTTCACCCAAGGCGGCGACTTCATCTGGAGCAATTCTGTCAGCCAGGCGGACGAGCAGCCGCGGCTGGCCAAATACGCCGCGGACCTCGGTTTGAAGAAGCTCGCCGTCCTCTATCTCAACACGGATTGGGGCCGCACGAGCCAGAAAGTCTTCGCCGAGGCCGCCAAGGCCAACGGCGCCGAGATCGTCGCTTCCGAGGGCTATCAACCCGACGAAAAGGATTTCCGCTCCACTCTCGTTCGCGTGCGCGACGCCAAGCCCGACGGGATCATTCTGATCTCCTATTACGGGGACGGCGCCTTGATCTCGCGCCAGATCCGCACTGTGGGGCTGACGACGCCGATTGTCGCGAGCGGTTCGATCTACTCGCCGAAGTTCATCGAATTGGCCGGAGACGCCGCCAACGGCGTCTACACCGAGAGCAATTTCTTTCCGGGCGACACGCGTCCGGAAGTGGAGGCCTTCGTTTCGAAATTCAAGGCGAAATACAACGAAGAGCCCGACGACTTCAACGCGGTGGCTTACGACACGATCATCCTGCTCGCGGCGGTCATCGACAAATACGGCCCCGATCGCACCGCGATTCGCGACGGACTGGCTGAGATCAAGGACGTTCCGAGCGTGATCTATGGCAAGGCGACGTTCGATCCGCAAACGCGCCGCGTCGCAGGCGCCCGCGCCGTCTATCTCGTCGTGAAGGACGGCAAGTTCGTCTTGTGGGACGGCAAGAAGCCCGGCGGCGCTTGACCCCTTCTCCCGCTCTTGCGGGAGAAGGTGGCGCGAAGCGCCGGATGAGGGGCGTGTTGATTCCCACGCCCCTCACCCCAACCCTCTCCCGCGAAGAGCGGGAGAGGGGGCCGTAAAGCCATCAGGACCCCACCCCTTTGAGCTCATTCATCGATTATACGATCAACGGCCTCGTCATCGGCAATATCTACGCGCTGCTCGCGGTGGGGCTGGCGTTGATTTTTGGCGTCGCCAATCTGATCAATTTCGCCCATGGCTCGGTCTATACGCTGGGCGCCTATATCGGCTGGGCGGCGATCACATATCTGCATACGCCGCTGCCGGCGACGATGGCGATCGTCTTCGTCGCCTGTGCGGGGGTCGGCGTTCTGATCGAGCGCATCGGGCTTCGGCCGCTGCAGGGCCGCGCGCGGATCGCGCCGCTATTGGCGACGATTGGCGTCAGCTTCGTCCTCGACCAGATTGTGCAGCTGGTGTTTTCGCCCAACCCGCGCGCCGTGCCGAACGACTTGCCGGATTGGCGGCTGAACATCGGCGGCGGCTCGATCGGCGCGCTCGATCTCTTGATCGCGGCCATAGGCCTCGTCAGCGCCGGGCTGCTGTTCGCCTTCCTGCGCTTCACGCGGCTGGGCTTCGCGGTGCGAGCGACGGCGCAGGATCGCGAGGCCGCCCAGCAGATGGGCGTCGACGTCGACACGGTCAACAGCGCCGTCTTCGCCATCGCCTCCGCGCTGGGCGGGCTCAGCGGCCTCCTGGTCGGCATGTATTACAACCACATCGATCCCGGCATGAGCTTCCAGGCGACCCTCAAGGGTATCGTCGCGGTGGTGATCGGCGGCGTCGGCAATGTTCCCGGCGCGATCGTCGGCAGCCTCATGCTAGGGTTGATCGAAAGCTACGGCATAGCGCTGTTCGGCACGACCTATCGCAATCTCTTCGCCTTCGTGCTGCTGATCGGCTTTCTGCTCTGGCTTCCCAATGGTCTGTTCGGCGGACGCGCCGTCTTGTCGACGGAGCCGCTCACCGGTAGCTTCATCGCGCCCAGCCGACCGTTGCGCGTTCCGCCTTGGGCGGTCTGGGCGCTCGCCGCGGCCGCCTTCGCGCTGCCGCTGGCGACAGGAGCGCCATATCTGTTGCAGACCCTGACCAACGCTTGGCTGGCGGCGATGCTGGCGCTGAGCCTGACATTGATTTCCGGCACGACCGGGCAGATATCGTTCGGGCAGGCGGGACTGCTCGCGATCGGCGGCTACGCCTCGGCGCTGCTGGTGATCGATCTGGGCGCGCCGACGGTCGTTTCGATTCCCGTCGCGGGCCTCATCGCGAGCGCGCTCGGCACGCTGCTGGTTTTTCCCGCTTTCCGACTTCGCGGCCATTACATTGCCATCGCGACGCTTGCGATCGGGGAGATCGTCAGCCTGACGATTCTCAACTGGGAGAGCCTGACGGGCGGCGCGATGGGGATATCAGGCATTCCCCCGATTTCGCTGCTGGGCCAGGAAATCTATTCGGCCCGCGCGGTCTATTGGCTCTGCCTCGCCATGGTCGTCGGCTTGGCGCTGTTGCAGACGCGGCTGCTCAGTTCGCATCTGGGGCGCACGTTGCGGGCAGTCCGCGAGGACGAGATCGCGGCGCGATCCTACGGCATTCGCATCGACCGGTACAAGGCGCTGGCGTTCGCGTTCGGCGGGTTCGGCGCCGGGGTCAGCGGGGCGATAGCCGCGCATCTCTATTCCTACATCAATCACCAGACATTCGACTCGCAGCTTTCGCTGCTGGCGCTGACGATGGTGATCCTGGGCGGCATGGGCAATGTGCTGGGCGCGATCCTCGGCGCGATCGCGCTGGTCGGTCTGCCCGAGCTATTCCGCGTAACCGCGGAATATCGCATTCTGATTTATGGGGTCGCGCTGCTGCTGCTGATCCGCTTTCGGCCGCAAGGCCTGCTGGGAGCGGTCTGACGCCGATGGACCGCTTGCTCGAAATTCAGGGACTGACGCGGCGCTTCGGCGGCGTCACCGCGGTCGAGAGCCTCAATCTTCATGTCGACGAGGGGGAACTCGTCAGCGTGATCGGCCCCAACGGCGCCGGCAAGACGACCTCCTTCAACCTCATCAGCGGACTCGATCGCGCCGACGCGGGCTCGATCCGGTTCGACGGCCGGGCGATCGAGGGAATGCGGCCCGAGGCTATCGCCGCCCTCGGACTCGCGCGCACGTTTCAGCACGGCCGTGTCTTCGCCAATCTCAGCGTCGAGGACAACGTATTGATCGGCGCGCACACCAGGCTGCGCGCGGCGCGCCCGGGTTGGCCGGTGCTGGGTCCGATCGCCGAGCTTGCGCTGGCGCTGCTGCGCCCTCCCGGTGTAGCGCGCGAAGATCGGGCATTGCGCGAAGAAGTGCGCGAAATCCTCACCTTGTTCGGCGATCGCCTGTCGAACCGCCTCGACCACCCCGCCTACAGCCTGTCCTACGCCAACCGTCGCCGCGTCGAGATCGCGCGCGCCCTCGCGCTGCGGCCGCGTCTGCTGCTGCTCGACGAGCCGACTGCGGGAATGAATCCGACAGAGACGGCCGAGATGCAGGGCCTGATCGCGTCGCTGAAGGCGCGCGGGACGACCATCCTGTTGATCGAGCACAAGCTCGAGATGGTGATGCAGCTGTCCGATCGCGTCTATGTGCTCGACGACGGCGCCAAAATCGCGGAGGGTTCGCCGCAGTCGGTCCGCAACGATCCGGCCGTCATCGCGGCCTATCTCGGCCACAGCGATCTGGGTCAGGCCGAACGGACATGGCTGGAAACGCCGACCTCAGGGAGCCGGGCATGGGCGTGAACGAGCCGCTTCTCCGCCTCGAGGGCGTGAACACGTTTTACGGCGCGGTGCAGGTCCATTTCGATCTGTCGCTCGAGGTCGGGCGGGGTCGCATCGTTTCGCTGCTGGGCGGCAACGCCAGCGGCAAGTCGACGACGATGAAAGCGATCCTCGGCCTCGTGAAGCCGCGTACGGGGAGCGTGACCTTCGACGGCGCTCGGATCGAGGGCGTCCCGCCACATCGGATCATTCGCGCCGGGGTCGGCTCCGTGCCCGAGGCGCGACGGCTGTTTCCGCTGATGATCGTGCGCGAGAACCTGCTGATGGGCGCATACGCCCGCCAGGACCGCAAGACCGTCGCCGAGGACCTCGCGAAATGGCTGAAATTCTTTCCGCGCGTAGCGGAGCGGATCGACCAGCGCGCCGGCACGCTTTCGGGCGGCGAGCAGCAGATGGTCGCGATGGCGCGTGCGCTGATGGGCCGGCCGCGCCTGCTATGCATGGACGAGCCGACCATGGGCCTGTCTCCGCTCTACGTCGATCGCGTGCTCGAATTGATCGCAGCGATCAACGCCGAGGGCGTGACGATCTTCATGGTCGAACAGAACGCCAATCTGGCGCTGCAGATCGCGCACGAGGCCTATGTCTTGCAGACCGGACGGATCGTCCTGCACGGTCCCGCCGACGCGCTTCGGCGCGATCCGCGCATTCGCGACGCCTATCTCGGCGGCGCGATGGCGGCGTAGAAAGTATACTGTCATTCCCGCGAAAGCGGGAATCCAGGGGCAACCGCCGCGCACGTGGCCAATTCCGGATTCCCGCTCACGCGGGAATGACAGTGTCCCAACCAAGGAGACCTGCGTGCCCTTCGCGTATCCGCTCACCGAGGCCCAACAGCGAATCGCCGACCTCGGCGACGAATTGGCGGAGCGTCTCGGCCTAAATCTCCCGCCGCACGAACGGGACTGGTCGTTCGCGGCGGAGAATCTCGACGCCTTGCATCGCGCCGGTTACCTCAGGTTGGCGCTGCCGCGAGAATATGGCGGCGAGGACGCCGACGTGTTCGACATGGTCATCGTCCAGGAGCGGCTCGCGCGCGGCGACCCCGCCTCCGCGCTGGTGGTCGGGATGACGCTCAATATCATCGGCCGCCTGCGGGACGAGCTGACGTGGCCGCGCGAGATCTATGCGGAGGTCTGCCGCGAGATCGCTGCGAAGGGCGGCGGGGTCAACACCTGCGCGACGGAAGCAGATCTCGGCAGCGTCTCGCGCGGCGGAATTCCGGCCGCGACAGCGACGGCGGCCCCCGGCGGCTGGCGCATCAACGGCAAGAAGATTTTCGTCACCGGCGCGCCGGGGCTTCGCTATTTCGTCACGCTGGTCCAGCTTCCGCCGAGCGCCCGGGCGCCGAACGGGGAAGTCGGCGGCGCGATCGTCGCCGCTGGTTCGCCGGGACTGCATTTGCAGGACGCCTGGCGCGGCGCCTTGAGCCTCCGAACGGTCGGGAACTACGACGTCAGTTACGAAGACGTCTTCGTGCGCGACGATTGGGTGGTCGAGCGGCGCCCGATCCCCGGTCCCCCCGAGCGGCATGCGCCGAAACCGCCGACCGGCAAGGGCGCGCCTGGCCTTGGGCCGTGGTCGCTGACCATCGCCGCCGTCTATCTCGGCGTCGGCGCGGCCGCTTGCCGCGCGGCGGCGGATTACGCCAACGCGCGGATTCCCTCGTCTTTCGGCAAGCCGATCGCGGAAGCGCCGCACGTGCAGCAATGGATCGGCCAGATGGAGATCGGAATCGACGCGGCGCGCGCGCAGCTGTTCGAGACCGCGCGGCTCTGGCGCGATCATCCGGAATTGCGCGACGACCTCGCGCCGCAGATCGCGGCGGCGAAATATCTCTGCACCAACGCGGCCTGCGCGGCGAGCGAGATCGGGCTTCGCGTCGCCGGCGGATTCAGTCTCACGCCGGAGCTGTCGCTGGAGCGGCATTTCCGCGATGCGCGCGCCGGTCTGTTCCAGCCGCCGCAGGACGATCTCACGCTGGCGCTCGTCGGCCGGAACGCGCTTGCCGCGGCTCGCGTTCTTCACGATCGTGGTTCCCCCACAGCGACAAAGGGAGAGCAAGCCGCATGACCCGCTTCGCCGCAGATGTGATCGACACCGTGCTGGGCATTTCCGACGGCTCGCCGCTACACCAGTTGCGCGCCCGACGCCCGGAAGCGCGCGCTCGCACGCAATCGTCTTACGCCGTGCTTTTCAATCCCCGCGATCCCGGTGGTCTGTCTCCGCCCGAGCGCTTCGCGGTCGCCCTGCGCGTCGCAGAACTCCACGACGCGTCCTCGCTGACGGGGCATTATCGCGCGCGTCTCGCCGACGAGGCCGGCGGTGGAGCGCTCGCCGCCGCGATCGATTATGATGCCCCGAGCAACGGCCTGACCGCGCGAGCGGCAGCGATGCTGCGTCACGCCGAGTTGGTCACGACGAACCCGTCCGGGGCTTCGCCTCTCGATCTGGAAGCGCTCGAGGCGCAAGGATTGACCGCAGAGGAGATTGTCACTCTCTCGCAGATCATCGCCTTCGTCGCCTATCAGGTTCGCGTGGCGGCCAGCCTCGCCTTGATCGCGGAGACCACCCCATGAGCAATCGGAACTTCACCACGGATGTGCTGGACTGGGACGCCTGGATCACGCCGGTCGATCTATCCACGGCGACCCCGGATCAATTGGCCGTGCTGGACGAGAGCGGGCCGCACGCCCGCACCTCGCAATATTACCATCTCTTGCTGCGCGACGCGCCGGCGCTGCGCGAACGCTCGGCGCTGTTCAACGCGATCATGTACGGGCCCGGAGGCCTGCCTCGCGCCGATCGCGAACTGGGCGCGACGGTCGAATCGATCCTCAACGGCTGCGTCTATTGCACCTCGGTGCACGCGCGGTTCTTTATCCAGCTCGCCAAGCGCCAAGACGTGATCGACCGTCTCTTCGCCGACGGCGTCGGCGCGGAGCTCGAGCCGCGCCAGCGCGCCATCGCGGATTTTTCCGCCAAGCTCGCGCAGACGCCGCCGCAGGCCGGCGCCGCCGAAATCCGAGCCTTGCGCAACGCCGGCC
>JBAQGU010000328.1:0-13478 GCA_049287975.1 Roseiarcus sp. | reverse complement strand
GAATAACATGACTCCTGATTCTCAGAAACAAAATCTCGCAAAATTCGAGGGCCGGACCGCAGATGCGCTTTCGGCCCCCTCTCCCGCTGGCGGGAGAGGGTTGGCGTGAGGGCCGGTCGCACGACCAACGCGTTGAAAGAAGGCCCTCATCCGACGCTTCGCGCCACCTTCTCCCGCAAGCGGGAGAAGGGAGCTGCACCCTATTGCGACATAATACCGGTCAGTCCCGTCATTGCGAGGAGCCCTTGCGACGAAGCAATCCAGGGGCCGCTTGATGTGGCCCCTGGATTGCGCTCCGCTCGCAATGACGGGGTGGGCTCGTTTAATTCGTCGGGACCGGCCGGAAGCCGGTGCGGAACTCGCAATGAGAGGTTTGTGGCGAGGGACGCCTCCTCGCGGCTGGGAGGTCGGCCGCTTGCATCGCCCGCCGGCAGCGCCGATAAGTTGCAGGACCGACCAAAGCGGGGAGGCGGGGATGCGTTGGGGCTTTCGTCTTTTCGCGGGTCTCGCCCCCTTGCTGGCGGCGGGTGCAGCGCTCGCAGCGGAAGCAGGGCCGAGCCGCGAGGAGACGCTGACGCTGCAACAGCGGCTGACCGACGCGGGCTGCTATCACGGCGCGATCGACGGCGCGCGGAGCGCGGCGCTCGATGCGGGGGTGAACGCGTGTCCGGACCAGCGGCCGGTGCTGCGGATCGAAACGGGGATGCATACGGCCGCGATCAGGAACGTCGGCGTCGATGCGGCTTGCACACGGCTGGCGACGGCGTCCGAGGACAAGACGGTTCGCATCTGGTCGCTGCCCGACGGGCGGCTGGAGCGGACGATCCGTGTGCCGATCGGCGCGGGGGAGGGCGGCAGGGTCGACGCCGCCGCGCTTTCGCCGGACGGGCGATGGCTTGCCGCCGGGGGGTGGGATGCTTCGTATGAAAAGACGAACACTATGGGCGTGAACCTCGTCGATCTGCAGTCGGGTGTGATACGCCGGTTCGGCGCGTTCGAGACTGTCATCGATAAAGTCGCGTTTTCCCCCGACGGGCGACGGATCGCTGTCGGGTTGGGGGGGAATGCCGGCCTGCGAGTATTCGACAGCGCGAGCGGCGCGGAGGCGCTTGCCGACCGAGCCTACGACGACATCATCGACGGCCTCGCGTTCGCGCCGGACGGTTCGCTCATCGCCGCGAGCCGCGACGGCTTGTTGCACCGCTACGGGCCCAACCTTCGGCTGACCGTCAAACGCGCCGCCCCCACAGGCAAACGTCCCTTTGCGGTAGCGGTCGATCCAGAGGGGCGGCGCGTGGCGGTCGGCTACGACGACGCGCCGCATGTCTCGATTCTCGACGCGGTCAGCCTCGCGCCGATCGCCGAGGCGCAAACGGGCGATCTGAAACAGGGCGACCTCGCCAGCGTCGCCTGGTCGAGAGACGGCGCGACGCTAACGGCGGGTGGAAGGGTGCAGGCGTCGTTCGCGGGCGAGTGGCGCCATATCCTTCGTCGCTTCGGGCGCGACGGGCGGCGTCTCGGCGACGACATTCCCGTCGCGTCCAACACGATCATGGACATCCAGCGCTGTGCCGATGGTTTCGTGTTCGCCGCAGGGGACCCGGCCTTCGGGCTGCTGACGTCGGACGGTAAGGCGACGACGCTGGAGGGGTCGCGCACGGCGGACATGCGCGGGAAGCTCGGCGACGTTTTTGCATTGTCTGCCGACGGGGCGACCGTTCGCTTCGGATTGGGCCAAGGCGAAGCTAAACCGGTCATCTTCGACCTGCTCGCGGGCTCGCTAGGCGACTCGGCCTCGCGGCCGGCGGCGCTGCAAGGGCCTTCGATCGTCGGGCTGCCTGCATCCGATTGGCTGGATAATTTCACGCCGCGGTTTCGGCGCGCGCCCATCGCGCTGAAACCTTATGAAAGGTCGCGCTCTCTGGCGATCCGGCCGGATCGTCAAGGCTTCGCGCTTGGGACCGAATGGTCCGTGCACGCATTCGACGCCGCCGGCAAACAGAGATGGGAGCAGCCAGGCCCCGGCATCGCCCGAGGCGTCAATTTCAGCGCCGACGGGGAGGTTATCGCGGTCGCCTATGACGACGGCACCATCCGTTGGTTGCGCTGGTCGGACGGGAAGGAACTGCTCGCCTTCTTTGTCGACGTTCCCACGCACAAATGGGTCGCCTGGACGCCGACCGGCTATTACATGGCTTCCCCCGGCGGCGAGGACCTGATCGGCTGGCATCTCAATCGGGGCTGGGATCAACTCGCCGATTTCTTTCCCGCCTCGCGCTTCTCCGCTCGCTTCAACCGGCCCGATATCGTCAAGCTTGTGTTGAAGACTCGGGACGAGGCGGAGGCGATCCGGCAGGCCAACGGGACCGCAAAGCGGCGGCAAGAGGATGCGCCGATCTCGGCCGCGCTGCCGCCGGTCGTAACGATCGTCTCGCCACAAACGGGCGCGAGCTTTTCCGGCGATGCCGTCGAGGTCACGATAAACGTCCGCTCGTCTTCGGGCCTCGCTGTCGATCGAGTTGATGCCCTGATCGACGGCCGACCGGTCGAGGCGCGCGGCGTCGCGCCCGGGCAGAGCGGCTCGACGCGCAAGCTGACCATTCCCGTCCCACCGCGCGACGTCGAGATTTCGGTGGTCGCGCGGGCGGGCGAGTTGGTCGGCGAGGCCGCGCAGGTGCGACTGACTTACACGGGCGCAGCGCCGGCTGCGGAAGACACGCTCAAACCGAAGCTCTACGCGGTCGCGATCGGCGTCGGCGACTACGCCGACGAGACGCTGCGCCTGACCTATCCCGCCGCCGACGCGCGTGGCTTCGCGGATGCGCTGCAAAAGCAGAAAGGCGGGCTTTATTCAGACGTCGAGGTGCGCACACTTGTCGACAAGGACGCGACGCGCGCCAATGTGCTCGACGCGCTCGAACGGCTCGACGCGCAAGTGACCAGCCGTGACATCGGCATGGTGCTGATTGCCGGCCACGGCCTCACCGACGAAAAGGGCCGCTACTGGTTCCTGCCCGCGGACGCCGCGCCGAAACGGCTCGGCGCGACCGCCGTCTCACAGGAGGACATCCGCCGCGAAATGAGCGCGATCGCCGGCAAGGCGGTGCTGTTCCTCGACACCTGCCACGCCAATCGCGCGGTCGCGGCACGCGGCCTCGGCCCGGGGGGCGTGGACGTGGCGAGCCTCGTCAACGACTTTTCCAAGACCGAGAACGGCCTGATCACCTTCGCCGCCTCGCAAGGCGCGGAGCTCTCGCAGGAATCCCCGGCCTGGGGCCACGGCGCGTTCTCGCTCGCGCTGATCGAGGGCATCGGCGAGGGCAAGGCCGATTTGCTGCACAAGGGAACCATCACGGTCTCCGCCCTCGACGCCTACATCGCCAACCGCGTGAAAGACCTGACCGAGGGCCATCAGCATCCCGTCATGAGCCGGCCGGACACGGTACCCGACTTCGCCTTCGCGACGGCGAGGTAGCGATCCGCTCAGTCGTTGGCGTCCGGCGGCAAGAAGTTCACTTCATGCTCGGCGAACAGACGCTGGCCGCCTTGACCGAGAGTGCGGTGGCGCGCTGCACGTCCGGCAGGCGCGCCCCTCGGCGAAGCTCACTTGTTCGCGCAGAACCGCGAGGTCGTCTGCGGCGGGTTGGCGGTGTCGTCGATCGCGCAGAACGCAATCGACCAGACGAAATCGACGGCCATCGCGATCCGAGAAATGTCCGCTTCGTTGGCCAGAACCGGGAACGAGGGCGGGCCGCCTGGGACCCAGAACCAGTTGGGATCGATCGGTCCGACCGGCGCGTTCCCCGCGTTCTGCGTGAGCGGCAGATTGATGGAAATGCGGCCGAATCCGCGAACGACGTCATTCCCGGTCTGATCGACGGCGGCCATGCCATGGTAGGTAATGCAGGAGGCCTGATCGACCTATTGCGGTGGCGAAGGATCTGCCGATCGGCTCCGGAGAGATCGAAAGCGCGCATCGATACATCGCGCAACAACGCTTGGCTTGAAACGGGCCGGAGCGTGGTGGCGCGTGAAACACGCCGAATATATGCTCGCGCTGCGCGTCACCCGCAGAAACGGCGACTGGCACGCTTACTGGGCCAGTATCGGTGAAAGCGGATCGCCCGCGCATGGCGCAGATCTCAACCGACCAGCCGTATCACGAAAATCCCCAGCGTGATTGCATCACTTTGGATCGCACCGCGCCCGCCCCCAAGGAGGTTATGTTGAGGGTGGCCATTTCCGCATCGGCGACCTATATAGGTTTGGGATAAGTGTTGCGATCGAGTTCGCAGCCGACCAAAAGACCTTTTTCGTGGTGGTGGCGGCGATCAGCGGGATCACGACGTAGTTGCGTGGCGGCAAACCTGAATGATCTGGCCCGAATAGTCGAGTTGTTGTAACCCCGTCTTCCAGAGCCAAAGGCGCGAACCATCGGAGCCCCCCGCCATCGGCCGTGATCATGAGACGCTTCATCGCGCAATATCGCTGGCGCCGATCCACGGTGTGTCAATTTGCCACTTGGCGAAATCTGAAAACAGGACTATTGTGAATTTTAGATTCGTGGAGAGCAGTCCGCGTCAACGGGCCGGGTTGGTTAGGCCGTCGTTGTTTACGCCGGTCGGTTCGAAACCGACGATAGGCTGTGAATTTGCAACAGCCAATTTTCCCTACGATCGTTTAGCCGCCGCCTGAAACGGAGGATGAGGCGAGACGAAGACAACGGCAGGTCAGCACTGCACGTCGAGGGCTAGCCAGGCCACGCGACAATGTCGCGTAGGCTCGCTCGCTTGGCTTAGCCCCATTGGAGAGAAATCGCGGACGTACATCCAAGGAATTCTAAATGAGACCTGGTCAGAATAAGCAGCGGATGCGGGGGCGTCCCACAAACAATCGTCGCGGGCCCAATCCGCTGACGCGTTCTTACGAATCGAACGGCCCGGACGTGAAGATTCGCGGCAATGCGCACCATGTCGCGGAGAAATATCTTCAGCTGGCGCGCGACGCGCACACGGGCGGGGATCCGGTCGCTGCGGAAAACTATCTCCAGCACGCCGAACATTATTTTCGCTTGATCGCAGCCGCGCAAGCGGCGCAGCTTCAGGCGCAGAGCGGCTCCGGCCGCCCGCCCGGCGAATCCGAATCCGACGATGCGGAGGACGATGACGACGGCGGCGTACTGGATCGTTTCGCTACGCCAGCGGAACGCGCGGCGAATCCCTATGTGACGCCTCAACCGCAATTCGCCCCTCAACCCAATCTAGGCGTGTCTGGCGGTCAGTTTGCCTATGGGGAGCGCCAACCCTTCGAAAACGATCGACAGAGCCAACCCGACCGCAACGGCTTCCTGCCCCGCTCGGATCGGCAGATGAACCGAAACCCGGACCGCGGCTCACGCCCGGAACGCCCGTTCCAAGATCGGCAAGATCGCCATGAGGGACATCGGGAAAATCGCGGTCCAAACGACAGCCGCCAGCGAGAATTCAGACCTTATCGCGAGCCGAACGGGCCGCGCGACCCGGCGCCGCCGGTCGAGCCGGCGGCGGTGGCATTGCCATCCTTCATCACGGCCGCGCCACGAATCGTCACGGGACAGGAGACAGTCGAGCCGTCCGTGCCTGTGGCCAGCGAAATCGCCGGCGGCGCCCCGAGCGCACCCGAGCCCGCAGCGTCTTTTGACGAAACAACTGCCGATGCTCGCCTTCCGGTGCGCGGGCGGCGGCGGCGGACGCGTTCGCCCTATGGATTTCACGGCGATACAGCGCGCGACGACGTTCCACCCGCGTCGTCGGGTCCCGATGAGGCTCCCGTTTCCGAGTAAGCGGACCTTTTCGCGCACTCGTGGAGCGCTCTTTCACGGACGGGCCAAGCTGCGTTCGGCGCGTCTCAATATAAGCCGAGGCCTTCGAATTTCGACCGCACCAACTCGCGATCGAACGGTTTCATGATGAAATCGTCGGCGCCGGCATGCATCGCGCGCGCAATCTGAGAGACGTCGTGCTCGCTCGTGCAGAAAACGATTTTCGGCTTTTCGCCTCCAGGCATGCGCCGCAACTCCTTCAGGAACTCGAAGCCGTCCAGGACGGGCATGTTCCCGTCGACGAAGAGCGCGTCGGGCATCTGGAACGAACAGGCCGCGAGAGCTTCGCGGCCGTCGGCGGCTTCCGAGGTTCGCAGTCGCATGCCATCGAGAATGCGCCGAGCTATTTTTCGAATCACGGGAGAGTCGTCCACAACGAGAACTTGTTTCACCGTGGCCTCGTGGCTTGCATTGAGGGTTAAGCGGCTTCCGCAACGGGACTGATGTCGAAGACGCCGAACGGATCAAGGACAGGAAGAAGCTTGGCTCCCGACCGGATAATGCCGGCCATCATGGCCGGTTGCCACCGATTGACGTGCTTCGCCGCCGCCGATATATCTTCGGCGTGAGCATGCGTGACTTCGCCGATTTCCTGGACCGCCAGGGCAAAGGTTTCGGCGCCAAGTTGGATCGCGACCGCCAACGCACCGACGCCGAGGGCGGGCGCATCGGGATCGAGCTTACTGGCTAGACACACGACCCCGATGATTCCGCCGCGCAAATTCGAAAGCCCGACGAGATGGGACGGAGCCTGCGGCACGCGGGTCAAACCCTCGATCTTGAAGACCGATCGCGCGAACTCGATGGGCAACGCGAAGGTCTGATCGAGCGCGCGCAACGTCAAGTACGCATCGCCGCCCACAGAGACTTGGTCGGAGTCGGCGCTCATGCGGCGATCTCCGGTTCCGAAAGCGCGTCGCGCAACGCCACGAGCATGGAAGCGCGGTCGAACTTGCCGAGGACGGTCGAAAGCCCGGCGTTCTGGACTTTGGCTCGAACCGTCGGGCCACCATGCGACGCCAGCCCGATCAAGATGGGCGGTTGTCCCACGGCCGAATCGTGGAAACACCGCGCGATTTCCTCGCGATACGCGATGGCGAGCTCCACGTCGACCAAGGCGACCGCGCAGCGCCGCTCCTGCCCGAGACCCGCGAGCGCGGTCGCGAGATCGCCGACCGCGCGCGGCTGATACCCGTTCCGACCCAATACCTCAGCAATCATTTTTTGAAAAAATGCTGCGGGCTCGAGGACTAGGACGGCTGCGCCCTCCGCCTTCGCGGACATGAGCTCGCGGGTATTCTTTTGACGGTCGAAGAGAAGGAGTGGGTCGAGAATTTCGATCGTCTCGCCGCGCAGGACGGCCCCGCCGAGCACGCCGCCTGGGGAGCCGGGAAATTCGATGTTCAGTCCCTCTTCGACGACATCGACGATTTCGTCGACGATCAGGCGAAGGCTGTCATCACCACGCTCGAGCAGCAGCGCGGTCAACAAACGCGCGCTCTGACCTGCAAAGCTCCGGCCTTCGATGTCGATTAGAGGAATCCCCCGGCCATCGTCACGAATTAGGCACTCTCCGTCCGCGGATTCAAACTGTGCCGGCCCGAGCTGCAGTATCCTAGCGACTGCCGCAACGGGCAGCGCTCGCAAGGTCGGCCCGTCGGATCGGAAGACGACGAAGTTCGTCGATGACGGTCGGTGTTTGATCCCCGGCGCCGGCGTCAGGCGAGGGGCGGCGGATTTCGGCAGGCCGAGAGCGCTCGCCAGACCCGAGGGGTCGAGCACCAGAACGACCGAGCCGTCGCCGAGAACGGCGGCCGCCGAGAACGCCGGGATTTGTCGCAGCGGCGTCGGCAGCGGCTCGAGCGCAATCTCCTGAACCTCGATCATTTCGTCGACGACGAGCGCGAAGCCCTCCAGGCCCGCGCGCATCTTCAGCGCCATGCGCGGGTCGGCGCCGGAGTCCTGGGATCGGGTCGGGCTCCCCATGAGTACATGCAAAAGCCCCGCCGGAACGATGCCCTCCGCCGCCACGAGAGCCAACCTCCCTGGAACATCGATCAGGACACCGTCGTCGCAAGTGTCGAGGTTGACGATTTCCTCGACGAAGCGCTGCGGCAGCGCAAAGCGTTCGTCGCCCGCTCTCAGAATGAACGCGGGAACGATCGCCGTCGCGAGTGGTATCTGCAAGTTGATCGTGGCCCCGAGTCCGGGGCGGTTCGTCAAAGACGCCGAACCGCCGATTTGCTCGAGATTCGCACGGACGAGGTGGAGACCGGGGCTTCGGCGGAAAACGCCTCCGAGCCGCCGCGCCGCGCTGGAGCCAAGGGTGAAGACGATACGGCAAAGATCGGTCTCGTCGAGCGCGGCCCCTTCCTCACGAGAGCCCAGGCCCAACGCGAAGGATCGTTCGCGGATCGCACCGAAATCCAGTCCACGCCCGTCGTCGGCGACGTCGATGGAAACGATCCCCGCGTCGCAGCGCGCGGAGACGTCGATGACGCCCACTTCGGGCTTGCCCAGACGACGACGCTCTTCGGGGGATTCGACGCCGTGAGCGACGGCGTTGCGGATTATATGTGCCAGTGGATCGCGAATCATCTCGATGAGGTCGCGGTCGATTTCCGTCTCGCCGCCTCGGAGCGCGAGCTCCACCTTTTTGCCCATCTCTGCGGACAGGCCGCGTACGAGACGATGGAGGCCCGCGAACAATCTCGCAATCGGCAACATTCGCGCCGCCTGCAGGCCTGACTGCAAGTCGGCTGCGACCGTGGACAGGCGCCGCAGGGGAGCGCGCAACCCGTCGGAACTTGCTGCGTCGGCGACCGCGACCAGCTGATTGCGGGTCAGCACGAGTTCGGAAACCAGCGATGTCAGGCGTTGGAGCGAAGCGAGCTTAACGCGAACCGAATCGGCGCGCCGTTCGGTCGGGGGCGTTCCCGAGCCGAGGACGCCTTCCAAGACGCTGGCCGCGCGAGGCGCCTCGGACCGCGACGGGTCCTGCCGAGGTTCGCCGGCGCCTTCGATTTCGGCGATCAGCTGATCGTCGTCGCCCGATGGTTCGCCGCGACCTTCTGCCACGGCGCGCAGAATGAACTTTATCCGATCGATCGTGGCCAGCATCAAGGCGACGGTTTCGGCATTCGGTGACGCGCCGTCGCGGAGCCGAGTGAGCAGTATTTCCGCGGAATGCGCGACTTTCTCGAGCCGCCGCAGATTCAGAAACCCGCATGCGCTTTTGATCACATGAACGAGGCGAAAAATATTCGCGACGATTCGCGCGTCCGACGGCTCCCGTTCGAAACGCACCAATTGGGAGTCGATAGCCCCGAGTTGCTCGGAGCTCTCCGTCAGGAAATCGTTCAGCAACTCGTCCATTCGGCGGCGATCCTGCCTGAGCGTTTGCCAAGCGCTCCAGGACTGTGCCAGTCCGGTATTAAGAAGCTTTGAAATGCGGGAGCGATCTGCTCGCGAAAATCGAAGCGAGGGTCAATACGCCGTTAAGCTGAGGCGGAGGCCCGCACCCCCGACTGCAAGGCGGCGAGCGCCTTCGATCGCGCCGCAATCGTGATTGCCTCGGGCGACGTCGTGACTTCCACCTCCATCCCGCACTCCCGTGCCACGAGGCCCGCGAAATATGGTTGGATCGTGTGCGCGTCGACGTTGCCGCTTTCCGGCTGGCCCGCCAGGAGCGCGACGACGCCGCTCGCCAAGCGCGGATTCACGGCCTTGACCGCCACTTGCAGCGCGATCGAATCGCCCTCGCCGCTCAAATCGACGGTCATGACGCCGCCGCGCGGGATGGTTGCGCTCGCCACAAGGCACAGATTGAGCAGCAGCTTGACTTTGCTTTTGGCCAAGAGTTGCCGCGTCGGGTTCCAGACCAGCGTCGTGCGCTCGCTGGCGATGAGCCCACGCGCCACCGACTCGGCATCGCCGGTGTCGATGGACGCCCCGACCGAGCCTGCAGCGCCGAAGGCGAGCCGGCAGAATTGCAATCGGGCGGAGGCTGAATGCGCGCTCTTCTTGATCAGCTCGATTGCGACCTCGCGCATCGCGGGGTCGTCCTCGTCCTCCAGCACCTCGAGTCCATTGACGATGGCGCCAACCGGGCTGATTACATCGTGGCAGACGCGGGAGCAGAGCAGAGCCGCGAGGTCCACGGGTTCGAGCACGAGGGTCGTCATTGCGGGCATCCTGTGATCATTCGCGCCGCGAATCGCGGCACGGCGACGATCTTAGCGGATTCGCGTTCCGTCGGCGACCGCTCCGCGCGGCCACCTGCCGCTTTGGGAAGGATATTTAGAGAAGATGCCCCAGGTGCTGCCTTTGCGGGACCTTGTGATCCCATCGAAATCGCTCGACGTCATCGCGCCCGCACTCGCCCGCGCCGCGCTCGCCGCCGGGCCAGCGGTGATGGAGGAATATGCCCGCGAGAGCGGCGCGCGATCGAAGCCGGACGGGAGCCCGGTCACCGCGGCCGACGAACGTGCGGAGGAGATCATTCGCGAATGCCTCACCCGAATGGCGCCGACGACGCCGATCGTTGCGGAGGAAGCGGCGGCCGCGGGCTGCCCTCTGGACGTCGGGGCGCGATTCTTCCTGGTCGATCCTCTGGACGGAACGCGAGAATTTCTGGCGCGAAACGGCGAATTCACCATCAACGTCGCCCTGATCGACGCGCGCGCCCCCGTGGCGGGCGCAGTCTACGCGCCGGCGATCGGACGATTATGGTTCGCGGGGCAATCTGCGTTTTCTTGCGAAGCGCGCGTTGGCGGCGATCTGCCCGACGAAACCCTGTGGCGTCGATTGCGAACCCGTTCCGCGCCGCCTCGACTCGTCGCGCTCGCGAGCCGTTCGCATGGCGACCCCGCGACAGAGGCGTTCCTGGCGCGATTGCCGATTGGCCAACGCAGAGTGGCAGGCTCTTCGCTCAAGTTTTGCGTCATCGCGGAAGGCGATGCAGACGTCTATCCGCGCTTCGCACCGACGATGGAATGGGATACCGCGGCGGGCGACGCGGTGTTGCGCGCGGCGGGAGGAATCGTGCTCGACGCCGGCGGCGAACCCCTCGCCTACGGCAAGGTGGAGGCGGGTCTACGAACTGCAGGATTTGTGGCGTGGGGCGACGCGAGCCTGGCGCGCGGAGCCATCGTTAACGCTTCGTAAGCCGCAACGCGCGATATTCGCATTCCGGCACGGCCTCGAGCGATTCGCCATCAAGCCGACACGATTCGGCGGAAGGCTTCGTTTAGTTAGTCGGCCGTGGACGAATCCGCCCGGAGATCGAGGAGTGTCCGCGATGTCGAACTTCACGCGCCGAGACCTGCTTGGGGTTGCCGCGGGGCTTGCCGCCATGGCGTGGGCTCGACCGGTTTCGGCGGACGAACCGGCTCCGTTCGAACTCGACGAAGTCGTCGACAGCGGGCACCGTTTTTTCGGAGGACTCTCTCGCGATTTCGCCGAGGCGGTTCAAGAGGCGGTCCGCCGATGGGGTCTGCCCAACGGCTACATCCTGGGTCAGGAAGCGTCCGCCGCGTTCGTGGGCGGACTTCGCTACGGCGAAGGCGAGATGTACACGCGCAACGCCGGCGACCAGAAAATCTTTTGGCAAGGTCCTTCGGTCGGTTTCGACGCAGGAGCCGACGGCGACAGGACGATGATGTTGGTCTACAACTTGCCCGCGGTGCACGCGATTTTTCGACGTTTTGGCGGGATCGCCGGCTCTGCCTATTTTATCGGCGGGTTCGGCTTCACGGCCTTGAACTCCAACGGCGTTGTCGTCGTTCCGATCCACACCGGGGTCGGCGTGCGGCTTGGCATCAACATCAGCTATTTGAAATTCACGCCCCGCGCGACCTGGAACCCATTCTGAAGGCCGCCATTCTCCGGTCCTGAGCATCAATTGGCGAGCGCGCTTTGCTTCGGCGCGTCGGCGTGCGATTGTGCGCCTCATCGAAGGAGGTTTGAGGCACCCTTGGTAGAGTCGGCGATTTTCTTTTTGCTCGGGTTTCTGACCGCCGCCTTTCTGGCTTTGCTAGCGGCGCCCGCGGTATCGCGCCGCGCGCGGCGGTTGGCGATTGCGCGCGCACGCCTGCAATCCCCATTGTCGGAAACTCAAGCCCGCGCCGAGCGCGACGCGTTGCGCGGGAGCCACGCCGTCGATCTGGTGCGTCTCGAGACCCGATTGAACGCCGCCGAAAACGACCGTGCGATCCACCGAGTGCAACTGGGCCGACAGGCCAGCCGGATTTTGTCGCTCCAAGACCTTTCCGCTGAGCGCGCGGCCGAGATCACGCGTCAACGTGAGGAACTGATCGCTCTCCAGATGTATGCACGCGATTTTTACGTTCAACTGGGAACGCAGGAGATCGGGCTGCGCGACTTGACGTTTCAACGCGACGAAGCCGACCGAGGCTTCGCGCTCGCGCGGTCGCGCATTTCGGAGTTGGAAATGCTCGTCGACGAAAATCGCGCCGTCATCGCGAGCCTGGAGGCGCAGGCGACTAGCCTGCATGTCGAGATTTCCGATTTGCGACGGGCCGCGGACGCAGCCGAAACGGAGCGGGTTCGCTTGTCGGCGGCGCTGGCCGAACGAATGGGCGCGGTGAACCGTCTGAGGGGAGAACTCGAGACGGCTGCCGCGCTTTCCGTGCGGCTCTTGCTCGAATTCGACGGGCGGGTCGCGGAGGCGGCGCGGCTGCGCGCGCGGATGGAGGAAATTGAGCCTCGCCTTCAGCCCAGCGGGGCCGCGCGGGAGGAGATCGTCCTCGAAAACAGCGGGGAGCTCTCGCTTTTGGCCGAGCGCGACGCGGCCTTGAATCGGGCCGAAGCAGCGCATCGCGATCTCGCGTCCCGCATGGCGGCGCTGACAGAGACCGCCACCGCGAAACAGGACGCGTTGGCAATGCAAAATCAGGCGCTGGGGACCTCGCAGGCGAGGATGGAGGGGGTATTGCGCGCAGCACGCTTGGATCGCGTCGACCTGCAGAAGGAAATCGAACGTCTTCGGGCGCGCCTTTCCGAATCTGCGGTCACGGCGCAAACGGTTTCCAAGGGCGATCAGGCGCTGCGGCAATCGATCGCGCGGCTGGGGCGCGAAATCGCGCGCGGCCATGAAGCGCCCGATGAAGACGAGCCGCTCGCCAGCCAAGTCGTGAATTTCGCGCGCCGCGAACCGACCGGAACGACCAACTACGCCGCGGAAGGTCCGACCGGGGGGGCCCTTCGGCAGGATCAGCCCATTGCCTCGGAGCGGTAGCCTGCGCATCTCGCGTATGTTGAGCGCGGGCAGAGTAACTGGGTGGGGAGCAAGAATTGGGGGAAGCAAAGGGTAACCCGGCGGACGATGCGGTCGAGCGCGCGACCGAAGTTGAGGACAAGAGGGTCGCGCTGATCATCGCGATTCTTGCTCTATTTTTGGCGGTCGCCGAATCTGGCGCCAAGAAGGCCGAGCACTTCTCGACGGAAGAGAACATCCGAGCGTCCGACCTGTTCAATTTCTACCAAGCCAAGAAATTACGCTCGACGATCGACGAAACCGCCGCGCAAGCCCTGGAAGCCACTGCGCCCGCAGTGACCGACGAGAAGGCGCATGCGGCGGTCGAGAAGCAGATCGCGG
>JBAQGU010000327.1:0-3670 GCA_049287975.1 Roseiarcus sp. | reverse complement strand
GGGATCGATGGGCTCGCCTTCCTGCGCGGCGTGCCGGGCTCGATCGGCGGCGCGCTCAGGATGAACGCGGGCGCGCACGGCGGGGAGACGCGTGAAACGCTGCTGGAGGCGCGCGGCGTCGATCGTTCGGGCGCGGCGCGGGTCTTCACGAACGCCGAGATGGGCTTCTCCTATCGCCACTGCCAAGCGCCCGACGAAGTGATCTTCACGAGGGCGAGCTTCCACGGCCGCCCCGGCGATCCCGCCGCGATCAAGGCCGAGATGGAGCGCATTACTGTCGCCCGGGAAGCCTCGCAACCGATTCGCGAAAAGACCGGCGGCTCGACATTCAAGAATCCTCCTGGCCACAAGGCTTGGCCGCTGATCGACGCCGCGGGCTGTCGAGGGCTCATCGTCGGCGGCGCCGAGGTCTCGAGGCTGCATTGCAACTTCCTGATCAACCAGGGCCGTGCGACCGCTGCCGACATCGAGGCGCTCGGCGAGGAGGTGCGGCGGCGGGTGCGCGAGTCGAGCGGCGTGGAACTGGAGTGGGAGATCAAGCGGGTGGGGGTGGCGGGGTAGGGGGCGGTCCGATATCGTGTTGAATAAGGAAATTCGCGACCCGGCTGGAGAGTTTCTACTATGGATGCTCGCGCACGAATGGTCGCCTTTTTTCTATCGGCTTCGGTCACACAGGCGATTGCTGCCGAAGCGGGCGTGAAGCGAATCCATCTCAGCGACTATCAGAGCTTCGTAAAAAACTGGTCGCCGGAGGAAACTCCGCTCTCCGCCGCAATGGATTCTCGAGCTGATTGGGATGCGGTGATGCACCCCGCGCCGACCGTGGGGCAAACTCGTCCGTTCTCGCCGCCCGAAGCATTCTGGAAGAGGAACTCTTTGCTGGTGCTGGCCCGGGTCATCAATTCTGGCGGCGACCACCTGCATGTATTTCAAGTCGGCCGCGTAGTACGAAGCAAGTCCAAGATCACGATAGATTACAAATTCAGAACGCCGCCTGCCGCCGCCAGCCAGATCAAAGCGGCTATGGGTCTCGAGATCGCGAAGCCGTTGCCGTCGGGGATAGAATTCAAGGAAAATGGCCGCATGGTTTGCGCTCTCCGCCCTGATAAAAAGCAAATCGTTTCGCCGCCGCCGGCGAACTGATCATTTGGGGTCGCCATGCGCGTGCTTCTCACCGGCTCGTCCGGATGGCTGGGCCGGTTCCTGGCGCCTCGCCTTCGGGCGGCCGGCCATGGCGTGACCGGCCTCGATGTCGTGCGCGGAGCGGATACGCAGGTCGTCGGTTCCGTCGCAGATGCGGCGGTTGTGGAGCGTGCTTTCGGCGAGCATGGCGTCGAGGCCGTGGTCCACGCAGGCGCGCTTCATAAGCCGGATATCGCCCGCGTCCCCGCGCAGGCGTTCATCGACGTCAACGTCACCGGCACGCTGAACCTGCTGCGGGCGGCGGTGAAAGCGGGACACGACCGGTTCGTGCTGACTTCGACGACCTCGCTGATGATAACGCAGGCGATCCGGCAGGAAGCCGACGGCGCCGCCGTCTGGCTCGACGAAGACGTAGGACCGCTCGCGCCGCGCAACATCTACGGCGTGACGAAACTCGCCGCCGAGGGATTGTGCCATGTTCAATTTCTCGAACACGGACTGAATTGCATGATCCTGCGCACCGGCCGCTTCTTTCCGGAAGACGACGACACGCACCGAGAGCTCTCCGGAGAAAACCTCAAGGCGAACGAATTTCTCAACCGGCGGTTGACCGTCGAAGACGCGGCTGAAGCGCATTTCGTCGCCCTCGAACGCGCTCCGTCGATCGGCTTCGGCGCGTTCATCGTCTCCGCGCCGACGCCTTTCGATCGATCCGACGCAGCGGCGCTCAAGCGGGACGCGGCGGGGATGGTGGCCCGATATTTTCCCGACGCGCCGGCTCTTTATTCGAAGCGGGGTTGGCGGCTGCCCGAAACCATCGGGAGGGTCTACGACTCGAGCCGCGCCGAGTTCTCGCTCGGCTTTCGCTGCGAGACGGACTTCGGCCGGGTCTTGGATGCGCTCCGAGCGGGTGGTCCGCTTCCGTTCACACACGATCCCACGTATATTTCGCCTAGGTATATTTCGCCGAAGGAGCGGGCCGAAGGCGGCTAGCCGCCTGCTTCGTCGAAATTGCGGTGGGGTTGAGGGAACCGAGCCAGAAAAGCGAGCCCGAGGCGGGCGCGGCCAATCCCCGCATTGCCGATCGCCCGTCGCATTTTGAGCGGTTCGAGGATGCGCGACCGCCTTTGCCAGACGGCTCAGAAGCGACTGGTCGTAGAGGCCGCTCAGCGCCTATGGCGGCAGTCCGCTCCGCCGCGCGCTAGCGTCTTATCCGGCGCCTCGCAATAAAATTTCGCCGCCCCTCTTGGCAGGCGACTCCGGACCGGCTACATAGCGCGCCCGGGGTCGGCGGCGCGATGCGACCCCTATGATCAAAAATGGCTTCCGCCTCGAAATGTCGACGCCTCCAAAGGGAACGACGGGAAGAGAGCGGTGGATAGGCCGGAGGACCCGGGGGGCGACCCTCGTGTCTCGTCCGGCCATGTCCTGTCCGAGACTGCCGGCGCCGCGCTTCCCCTAGGGACGCGTGGCTTAATTCCCTCCCGCGACGCGGGGATCAGGGGGCCCGCATAGACGGGGAAGACCGAATTTTCAACCGACGGTCCTCTGGGGCCGGGCGGACGACTGCGGTTCGAACCATCTGTCCGGCGCTGGGCTTCGCCCAACTCCGGGGACAGGCGCAAGTCGCGGCGTCGCGTCGTCGCTTGGACGGCGCGGCGCGGCATGTGCAGAAGGCGGGATTTTCCCGCCAACCGGAGCAAGCACCGTGGACAGAGCGGAGAAAAAGCAGGCTGTCGCGACCCTGCACGAAGTCTTTTCCAAGACTTCGGTGGTGGTCGTGGCGCAATATTCCGGCCTGACGGTCGCCCAGATGCAGCGTCTGCGCAAGCAGATGCGGCAGGCGGGCGCGCACGTCCAGGTCGCCAAGAACCGCCTCGCTCAGATTGCTCTCAAAGGCACGGACGTCGCCTCGATCGGTTCCCTCCTCAGGGGGCCGACCCTGATCGCTCATTCGAGCGATCCGGTGGCGGCGGCCAAGGCAGCCGCGGCTTTCGCCAAGGATCACGATAAATTCGTGCTTCTGGGCGGCGCCATGGGCAAGACGTCTCTCGATGTCGACGGGGTGAAGTCGCTCTCGACCTTGCCTTCGCTCGACGAACTGCGCGCCAAGCTCATAGGGCTGATCGCCGCCCCGGCGACCAAACTGGCTCAGCTGGCCAATGCGCCCGCCGCCAAGGTCGCCCGCGTGGTCGCAGCCTATGCCGCCAAAGACGCAGCCTGAAGGCCCTTCACAAATCCCCTGATTCGAACCATATAGGAACGCGAGACTATGGCCAACTTAGAAAAAATCGTCGATGAGCTGTCGACCCTGACCGTCCTGGAAGCGGCGGAACTGGCGAAGCTGCTCGAAGCCAAATGGGGCGTTTCGGCCGCCGCCGCCGTCGCGGTCGCCGCTGCTCCGGCCGCTGGCGCAGCCGCCGCTCCGGTGTAAGAGCAGACTGAGTTCAGCGTTATCCTCGCTGCGATCGGCGACAAGAAGATCGAAGTGATCAAGGAAGTGCGCGCCATCACCGCGCTCGGCCTG
>JBAQGU010000326.1:0-5710 GCA_049287975.1 Roseiarcus sp. | reverse complement strand
CTCACGTCGGCTCCACGATCCAGGCGCATGAAATCTGCGACGAAGTGAACATCGGCCCGATGGTGGCGCAGACGATCCTCCAACGCCTGCTCTATGTCCGCACGCATTTCACGTTCAAGCTGTCTTGGGAATATGGCCTGCTCGATCCCATGGATATCGTGACGATCAGCGACGCCAATCTCGGATTATCCAACTATCCCGTGCGTATCACGACAATCGAGGAGGACGACAAGGGTCTGCTGACCGTCACCGCGGAGGAACTGACCGTCGGCGTCTCGACGCCGGTTCTCTATCCCAATTCGGGGCCTTCCGGCTTCCTTCCCAACCGTGCCGTCGCGGCCGATCCGATAAACGCGCCAATGATCTATGAACCGCCTTCGGCGCTCACCGGCGGAACGGCGCAGATTTGGGTCGGCGCCTCCGGGGGTACAAATGGGGTCTGCGATCCGAACTGGGGCGGCGCCAATGTCTGGATTTCGCTCGATGACATCACCTACTCGCAAACGGCGACGATCACGCAGCCGCTCCGACAGGGCTTCCTGACGGCAGCGCTTCCGGTGGCGAACGGATGGGACAGCACCGACACGCTGTCGGTGAACCTGGCCGAGAGCGGCGCTGTGCTGAGTGGAACCTCTGTGGCCGGCACTCAGAACGGCGCAACCCGTTCGCTCGTCGATGGCGAACTTCTTTCCTACGAAAGCGCGACCCTCACGGCGCCCAATGTCTACAACCTGAAGGGATTGCAGCGCGGCATCTACACGACGTCGGGCGCCTCGCATTCGAGCGGCGCGGCGTTCTACCGGCTCGATGCCGCCGTCGTGCAGTATCCGCTGCAAAGCCAATATATCGGGCAGCCGCTCTATTTCAAGTTTCAGAGTTTTAATGTGTTCGGCGGCGGCGGCGAGGCGCTGTCGGGCTGCACAGCCTACACTTACGTGCCGACCGGCACAGCGCTGGCCGATCCGATCGCGACGCAATTGCTGGGCGGCTTCCCCGTTGATTTGGGCAACGTCACGACGACAGCGTCAGTGTTCGACGACTTCGGCAACGCGGTGACAGCGTCGAGCGCAGTCATCGATTTGGGGAACGCCTGATGAGCGAACAACTCAAGCTGCGCGGCGACACCGCGACCAATCTCGCCAGCTTCACGCCGGCCCAGCGCGAATGCGTCGTCGACATCACCAACAACCGGCTATGCGTCGGCGACGGATCGACAGCGAATGGGTGGCCGCTCGCCAAGCTCTCCGAGGGCGCGTGGACGGTGTCGACGGGCGTCATGCAATGCGTGCTCTCGCAGCGGACGGCGATCACGAGCGAGCCGGTCCCGACGCTGCGGCCGACCACGGCAAACACGCCGATCGCGCTCGACATCATGCCGAACGGTTCGCCGGGCGGAACGGGGATCGCCTGGCACGATATCTGCGATGCTGATGTTTTGAATAGTACCTCGACGCCAGTTAATTTTTTGCACCTTGCCGCCAATTCGACGACGTTGGAGGTTGGCTCGGCTTCCCTGTACGGAGGAACCGGCAAGCCTCTGGTCTTCACGTATGGCGGGACGGAGAAATTCCGTCTGAACGCAAACGGGCTTGGGATTGGCGTCGGCAGCAATGCCTACGTCGCGCCGCTCACGGTATCGAATAATACAGCCGCGCTACCTACTCCCCCGAATGGGACGGTCCTGGTGTTGGGGGCAGCGGACACCAAGACTACATTTCTGCAATTGTACTCTTTTGGCAACAACGGGGAAGTTGACTTTCGAACTGCCGGTGGCACCTGCGCTTCGCCCATTGCGTTGAGCAGTGGGGCGACCATGGGGCAGTTCAATAGCTTTGGTTATAACGGTTCAACTTATCAGATCACGGCTTCGCTGACCTTCTCGGCGGGCGAGAACTGGACCGGTGGAGCAAACGGAACTTATATGAGTTTCTATGCGACGCCGAACGGCACAACAAGTATCACTGAAGTGTTGCGAGCGCTCGGAACTCAAATCGAGTTCAAGGTTGCGCAAGCCGATCAGAGCAAGGTCGACGACGTGCCGGTTACCGGATTTTCGTGGACCATTGGCAACAACTGCTCGACGCTGTTGTTAAAGCCAGCGGGGACACTGGCGACGGGGACTGTGATCATGCCCGCGGCGCCGGTCGATGGCCAGATCGCGCGCGTGCTGTCGTCGCAGACGATCACATCGCTGACCGTCTCGCCGAGCTCCGGCCAGGCAGTTGTCGGCGCGCCCTCGACGATTGGCCCGTCGGCGCCGTTCTCGATGATCTACGATTTAGCGAGCACGGCCTGGTATCGGACGTGAACTGAGCCTCGCGCTCGTCGTTCGCGGATCTCGCGCTCTCCGCCCGAAACCAACCAATCATTGGAGCATTCACATGACGAGGCCGCTCGCCGCGCTTTTCGGCGCGTTACTGTGCGCGCTGTTGGCCGCGATTGCGCCAGCCGCAGCGCAAACGCACCGTGACAAAGGTTGCTCGACGCCACCGTGCACCATCATTCCGGGCATCGCGCCGATTTACGCGTACAATTCCGCTGGGATCGGCCAGTACGCGCTCTCGGTCGCCACGGCAACCAATCTGACGCCTCCGACCGGGGCGACGATTGCGCAGATATGCGTCGAGACCGCGCCGGTTCGTTATCGTGACGACGGGATAGCGCCGACGGCCTCGGTTGGCATGCCGCTGGCTGCCGGTTGGTGCGGCCCTTACGCCGGCCCACTCAGCGTGATCCAATTCATTGCGCAATCTGGCACGCCAACCATCGATGTTTCCTATTATTACAGCAATTGAGGCGGCTCACCGATGAACGCTTGGTTCAAGCCGCTCAAAACAGACAGCCGCAAGCGCTCGCTGATGGCGCTGCTCGGCGGCGTTGCTGCAATCGGAATCGCCAAATCCGTCTCCGCGCAGACGCCCGCAGTGCCGCTAGGCGCTAGTGGAGGCCTCAACACTGGTGGCGGCGGCGGAAGCAGCGCAATGGTCGTCAGCCTGTCCGCGCTGGTCGCGCTGGTCCCGACACCGGGCGCGTCGGTATTGCTGACGCAATCGTGGCTGTTCGGTCAATTCAATTGGACGACAGGAACTTTTTCAACGCAGGTAACGAACGACCCTGGGCAGGGGGTTTATATCGCCCCCGGATCCGACACGACCGGCGCGTCCGGCGCGTGGGTCAGACAGTATTCCGGGGCCGTCAACCTCGCTTGGTTCGGGCTGGTTTCAGGTGCATTCAACGACGCGCCGACCATTGCCGCCAACTCAGCCGCTCTGACAAATTTCGCGATATGGGCGAGATACCAAAGCTCCCTAGGCTTCGGCGTCGATGTAGTTGTCTCCGAAGGGTTCTATCCATGGGATCAATTCATCACCAAGCATTGGGTCGGCGGCATCCAACTGCTACATATTACAGGCTACGGGGCTACGTTCCAGAACGTCACCACTAATGCGAGCTGGCTTTACACATTTCCGCTTGATTGGCCCGGATTTCTACAGGCAAGCGACCGCTTTCTTATAAATAGCACCGTAGTCGGCGCGCTTGCGTTCACGACTATTACCGCAACGGATGTAGCTAACCTTGTGGTAGGCGACTATGTTATGCTTACCTCACTGGACATCCAATACTTTGGCTATCCTCCTAATGCGTCGCAGTTTGAATATTCTGTAATTACTGCTATAAATCAGTATTCCTCTGCCTCGCCGACGGCAATTACATATACCACCTCGACCGGACTGCTGGCGATGACCTTCGCCACCGCGCCGCTCGGGGCCGCCGTCGGATCGACGCTGAACGGCGCGGCCGTCACCGTCAGCGGAATGACCGCCACCGGAGGCACGCCGCCGAACGGGACGTGGCCGATCGTGAGCACGGCCTCGGCTGGCACGGTGATAACCCTACAGACCCCCTCTGGCCTCGGAACCCTGGTCATTTCCGGCGGCACGCTCGCGGCCGTCGGCGCGGTGACGCTAGACCGGCCGATACGCTGGCAGCATTTGTCGACATACCCGGACAACCCCAGCAATCTCAACCCAGCCGGCGCCGCCCGGGTATGGCTGCTGAAAAACAATGGTGGCGTCTCTGGCGCTCCCCTCTGGGACTGGAACGTCAAGCATGTCTATGAGGGCTTGAGCGTCCTGGAAGCCATGGGCCAGACCAACGGTCAGGGCTACATAACCATGGCCGGGAAATATATCGAATGGCGCAATGCCACCATTCCAGGCATCTCACCATCCGTGACACAAACGGCCAAACTCGTTGGCTGCAAGTTCTATCTGCCTGGGGGCAGTCAGCCGGACAAATTGATTGATACCTGTATACTCGAGGACAATGAAATTCAGGGCTCGATCGCGTTCACTGGAGCGACCAACACCCTGATTGCCAGAGGCAACGTGATTGGCGGGTCTTTCACCGCCGGGGCGAAGTCGAACATCCTCGATAGCAATGCGATCGGGACATTTTTCTGGGGCGCGAGCAACGGCGTAAGCTGTTCGGTCATAATCAATGGCGGGCGCGTAAACAATTATACGCCAGCGGATCACTTCGGCTCCGGCTCGCAGGCGTTCACCGTCGGCTCCGGCGGCATCACTTACGCCAACGGCCTGTTTACGCTCCCGTGGACCGCCCTGACGGTCCTGCTACCCGGCATGATGATGCACTTCGGGACGACCGGGGGCGGCCTTTATGCCGGGGACCTCGGATCGATGATGGTGACGTCGATCTCCGGGGATTCGACCAACTTCTACGCGCAGACCACCTGCCAGCTTCCCTCAGTCCCGGCATGGGCCTCGGGTCAGGTCTTCGTCCGCCGTCAGCAGCGGTTGCTGGCAAATGGAGTTTCCGGTTGCGACCAAATCCGCCGCGCCAGCGCCGCGACCAAGGCCGGCTTTCAGGAATGGGAGTACATCGAGGAGCAGCTGATCGGGACGACCTCTGCTGCCGGCCACGCGAAGGCCGTGGGCTTCCCCGTCGAGTTCTCGATCAACGTGCGGCAGCCGTGCGCCGTCGCCAGCAAGACGCTGACGATCAGCATGCTGTTGTACCAGGCGTCCGCGCCGACCACCACGGAAACCATGACGTGGGTGATCGATCTGACGGCGATCGGCAAGCGCGTGCTCAATCAGACAGGGTCGGTCGTTTTATTCGGGGCCGACACGCTCACTTTCAACGGGGCAGCCGCCGCCGCGTTCCCGGCCGGGTGGTTCCTGAACGGCAATGCGTGGCCGGCGTGGTCGCTCAACTACGCGCCGAGCGCCTTGACGTCGCTGCAATTGCCTTGGGTGGAAATGAAGGTGCAATTCGATCCGGGCATGTATTTCACGGTTCCGACGGCTCAGCTCGATCAGGCGGTCCTGGATACGCTGATTGGCCAGATGGGGTCGCTGCTATGAAATTGAAAATAGCATTCATCGTCTTAGCATGGGTCGGACTAAGTCATCCCGCACTTGCGCAAGTCGAGGTAATAGGGGGGTATCCAAAACAACTCATAGTTCCGTTTACAGTCGAGTCGGGAGGATCGATCGTCCTCCCCGGAGCGGCCAACCTATGCGCCGGATATAGTTCCGGGGCCGCTCTGCAAGGACAGGCCTGTCCGGTAGGAACAACCGCGACCGACGTTCAAAGGTTTTCCTACACTGGCGGCAGCCAGACCTATACGCCGACGCCTGGTATGGCGATGGCGCTCGTCTTTGCGTGGGGCGGCGGCGGTTGTGGC
>JBAQGU010000325.1:0-6298 GCA_049287975.1 Roseiarcus sp. | reverse complement strand
CTGCAGCTGAAGGAGACCATCAACACGATGGTCGAGCAGCTCCGCTCGTTCGCGTCGGAAGTCACCCGCGTCGCGCGCGAGGTCGGCACCGAGGGACGGCTCGGCGTGCAGGCGGTGGTCCCGGGCGTGGCGGGAACGTGGAAGGACCTCACCGACTCCGTCAACACCATGGGCGCCAACCTGACCGCGCAGGTTCGCAACATCGCCGACGTCACGACCGCGGTCGCGCGCGGCGACTTGAGCCGCAAGATCACGGTCGACGTGAAGGGCGAAATCCTCGAGTTGAAGAACACCATCAACACAATGGTCGATCAGCTCAACGGCTTCGCCTCCGAAGTGACGCGCGTGGCGCGCGAAGTCGGCACGGAAGGCAAGCTCGGCGGTCAGGCGCAGGTCTCCGGCGTCGGCGGCACCTGGAAGGATCTCACTGACAACGTGAATTTCATGGCCTCCAACCTCACCGAGCAGGTTCGAGGCATCGTCAAAGTGGTTACGGCCGTCGCGAACGGAAACTTGAGCCAGCGTCTCACCGTGCAGGCGAAGGGCGAGGTGGCCGCGCTCGCCGACACCATCAACAACATGACGGACACGCTCGCCACCTTCGCCGATCAGGTCACGAACGTCGCGCGCGAAGTCGGCGTCGACGGCCGGCTCGGCGGCCAGGCGAACGTTCCCGGCGCCGCCGGCACGTGGAAGGATCTCACTGGCAACGTCAACCTGCTGGCCGCCAATCTCACCAACCAGGTCCGCGCCATCGCCGAGGTCGCAACGGCGGTGACCAAGGGCGATCTCACGCGCTCGATCCAAGTCGAGACGCGCGGCGAAGTCGCCGAGTTGAAAGACAACATCAACACGATGATATCGAACCTGCGCGAAACCACCGAGAGGAATCGCGAGCAGGACTGGCTGAAGACCAACATCGCGAAATTCACCGGCATGCTGCAAGGGCAGCGCGAACTCAGGACCGTCGGCCAGATGCTGCTGACCGAACTGGCTCCGCTGGTCAACGCGCATCAGGGCGCGATTTATCATTTCACTTTCAACGAAGGCGAGAGCGTACTGAAGCTGCTGTCGAGCTATGCTCACGGCAGCCCGGGGCGCGCCGCCGAGAACATTCTTCCCGGCGAAGGACTGGTCGGCCAATGCGCGCTCGAGAAGAAGCGCATTCTCCTCGCCAATGTGGCGCCGGATTTCCTCAATATCTCCACCAGCCTCGGCGAGGCGCGGCGGGTCAACATCATCGTGTTGCCGGTGTTGTTCGAAGGGCAGACGAAGGCCGTCATCGAACTGGCTTCGCTGCACCCCTTGACTGTCGTCAACATCACTTTCCTCGAGCAGCTCACCCTGAACATCGGCGCCGTCTTCAATACGATCGAGGCGACGATGCGCACCGAAGGCCTTCTGAAGCAGTCGCAGCAACTCACCGTCGAGTTGCAGGCCCGCCAGAGCGAACTGCAGAACACCAACGAGCAGTTGGGGACGAAAGCTCAGTTGCTCGCAGAGCAGAACGCCGAGGTGGAGCGCAAGAACGCGGAGGTCGAGCAGGCCCGTCACGCGCTCGAGGAACAGGCCGCCGAGCTCGCGCTCACCTCGAAATACAAGTCCGAGTTCCTGGCGAACATGTCCCATGAACTGCGTACGCCGCTCAATTCCATCCTCATTCTCAGCCAACAGCTCGCCGAGAACTCGGTTGGGAATCTCTCCACCAAGCAGATCGAGTTTTCTCGTAACATCAATTCTTCAGGCTCGGACTTGCTCAACTTGATCAACGACATTCTCGATCTCTCGAAGATCGAGTCCGGCACCGTCACCGTCGACGTCGAGGAGATCTCCTTCGCGGGCCTACGTGAAAACATCGATCGCAATTTCCGTCACGTAGCCGAGGCCAAGAACCTTCCTTTCAACGTGTGGTTCGCGGCCGACCTGCCGAACAGCATGGCCAGCGACCCGAAGCGCCTGCAGCAGATTCTCAAGAACCTGCTGTCCAACGCGGTGAAATTCACGAGCCACGGCCACGTCGAGGTGCGTGTCTCTCGCGCGACCGAGGGCTGGACTGCCGATCACCCGATGCTCAGCAAGACGGACCAGGTGCTGGCTTTCGCGATCGAGGACACCGGCATCGGCGTCGCGCCCGAGAAGCAGCGATTGATATTCGAAGCCTTTCAGCAAGCGGACGCTGGAACCTCCCGCAAGTATGGCGGCACCGGACTCGGACTCGCCATCAGCCGCGAACTGGCGATGCTGCTCGGCGGCGAGATCAAACTCACCAGCGTGCATGGGCAGGGCAGCACCTTCACGCTCTACCTGCCGCTGTATTATCCGGGCCCTGTCGAGCAACACGCCCGCGAGGCTCCGGGATCGATTGCCCGCTCACACGCCCTGTTGCCCTTGACACGTGAAGCCCAGATCGAGGACGACCGCCACGACATCGAAACCGGCGACCCGGTGCTGCTGATCATCGAGGACGACTCGCATTACGCCCGTATTCTTCTGGGGTTGGCGCGCGACAAAGGCTTCAAAGGCATCGTCACGGGGAAGGGCGCCGTGGGCATCACGCTCGCGCGGCAGTACCGCCCCGCCGCTATCTCGCTCGATATTTTCTTGCCCGACCTGCTCGGATGGACGGTTCTCAACCAGTTGAAGCTCGACCCGACCACGCGCCATATTCCGGTGCAGATCATCTCCCTGGAGGAGGAGCGCCAGCACGGTCTCGCCCATGGCGCCTTTTCCTTTCTGGTGAAAGCGCCCACGACCGACGGATTGGAGACGGCGTTCGATCGGATCAAGGAATTCACGGCGCCGCGCACCAAGCGGCTCCTGGTCGTCGAGGACAACGAGATCGAGCGAGGCTCCACCGAGGAACTGCTCGGAGCGGGCGACATCGAAATGACAACCGTCGGGACCGGCGGCGAGGCGCTGAAGGCCCTGCTCGAGCGTTCGTTTGATTGCGTGGTGCTCGACCTGCGTCTTCCCGACATGACCGGTTTCGAGTTGCTGGAGAGGATGCACAGGGAGGCGACGCTGGCGACCGTGCCTGTGGTCGTCTTCACTGGTAGGGACCTGACCGCCGCCGAGCAGACACAGCTCAAGACGATGGCCAAGAGCATCGTTCTGAAGGATGTGCGTTCTCCTGAACGGCTGCTGGACGAGACTTCGCTGTTCCTCCACCGGGTCGTCACCGATCTGCCGCCGGAGAAGCAAGCCATGCTGGAACGGCTGCATGGCTCGATGGAAGTTCTGCGTGGCCGCAAAGTGCTGGTGGTCGATGACGACGCCCGCAACATCTTCGCGCTCACATCCCTGCTCGAAAACCAGGACATGAACGTGATAAGCGCCACCAGCGGTCAGAACGCCATCGAGATGATCGAGAACAATCGGGACTTGAGCGTAGTCTTGATGGACATCATGATGCCCGATATGGATGGATACGAGACGATGCGTGCGATTCGCCTCAGACCCGAGTTTCGTACCCTGCCCATTATTGCACTCACTGCCAAAGCTATGAAAGGCGACCGCGAAAAGTGCCTGGACGCCGGAGCAAGCGACTACATAGCGAAGCCGGTGAATACGGATCAGCTGCTGTCGCTGATGAGGGTATGGCTTTTCCGATGAGCGAATTCGGGGAGAGCCTTCGTCCCTCGCCGTCCCGAGGACTGGCGGCCCGGGCCCCGAGCGCGAGTTCTCGCCGCGAACCGATCAACATCCTGATCGTCGACGACGAGCCGAAAAATCTCACCGTACTCCAGTCCATACTCGACGAGCCCGACTATCGATTGGTCCGAGCCGAGTCGGCCGACGAGGCGCTGCTGGCGCTGCTCGCCGACCAGTACGCACTGCTGATTCTCGACGTTCGCATGCCCGGCATGAACGGCTTCGAGCTGGCTCAGATGATCAAGGAGCGCAAGAAGACGGCGCAGGTGCCGATCATCTTTCTCACGGCCTACTACAGCGAGGACCAGCATATTCTGGAGGGGTACGGCGCTGGCGCCGTGGACTACCTCCATAAGCCGGTGAACACGTCGATTCTGCGCTCCAAGGTCGCCGTCTTCGCCGAGCTCTATCGCAAGAACCGCGAGGCCGTCTGGAGCAGCCAGGCGCTGATGGCCGAAGTGAGCGAGCGCCGGCGCGCGGACGAACAGCTGCGCGAATTGAACGAAACCCTCGAACATCGCGTGGCCGCGCGCACCGCGGAACTGCTCGAGAGCCGCGCGCGCCTGCGGCACGCCGCCGACCTGGCGAAGCTGACGTACTTTGATTTCGACTATGCGCGCGGCCGAATGGAAACCGCCGACAATTTCGCGAGCATTATGGGATTTGCAATGCCGCATGTGAGAGACGGCGCCAACGCCATAGAAGATGGAAGGAGGTTGCTGCAGGAACATGTCGCGCTGCAAGATCGCGCGCGGTTTGTCGCCGAGACCGAAGCGTTGGAAGCCGGTCATGTGCGCAAGATCGAATATCGCGTCGTTGGCGACGACGGAAAAGAACGCTGGATCGAGAGCGAGTGGCATCTGGAAGTGGGTCCGGATGCCGCCCCGGTGCGCACTTTCGTAGCCAATCTCGACATTACCGAGCGAAAGCAGTCTGAAGAACAAAAGAAACTTTTGATGGCGGAAATCAACCACCGCAGTAAAAACTTGCTTTCTGTCGTGCAGGCGATCGTGACTCAGAGTGCTCGCCGCGCCAGTCCGGAAACGTTTGCTTCCAACCTGTCGGATCGATTGCAGGGGCTGTCGGCGAGCCAGGATCTGCTGATCAAGAGTGATTGGCACGGCATCGAGATGTCTGAACTCATCAAGGCTCAGCTTTATCATTTCAAGGATCTGATCGGCACACGGATCTTGTTTGGCGGGCCGTCCGTACATTTGACGGCCGCGGGCGCTCAGGCGATGGGCATGGCGCTCCATGAACTGGCGACAAACGCCGCCAAGCACGGTTCGCTGTCGACGAGCGACGGCACGGTCCGCATTTTATGGGAGATCTCGAGTGACGAGGCGCCGTTGTTCTCAATTCAGTGGATCGAGGAGGGTGGCGCGCCGATCGCCGCTCCTACCCGGAAGGGATTTGGCCATCTCGTCACAGGGGCGATTGCGGAGTCGGCCCTGGGCGGAAAAGTCGCAATGGATTTCCCGGACACGGGTCTCATCTGGAAACTGTCCGCGCCTGTCACGGACGCCTTGGAGAGAAAATGACCCTCCCGTCGAACTCGGCCGTCGACCCTGAGGAGCCCGCCCGCGTCATCATCGTCGAGGACGAACCGCTGGTTGCCGAGAATCTTCGAGACGATCTCGTCGAGGCGGGGTTTGATGTCGTAGGCGTCGCCCCCCGGGTCGAAAGTGCGCTCAAGCTGATCGAACGTACGGGATTTGACGTGGCGATCCTAGACGCCAATCTGGCGGGGACGAGCGCGGCGCCGGCCGCGGCGGCGTTGTCGGCGCGTGGGCTTCCTTTCATGGTTCTGTCGGGTTATGCGCGCGAGCAGCTCCAACGCGAATTTTCGGAGGCCGTCTACATTCAGAAGCCCTATCGCGTTCGTAAGCTGATCGACGCCCTGAATTCCCTCTTGCACAAACAACGCGATCGGGGCGCCTCGTAGGCGAGAATTGGACAAGGCGCCGCCCAAGAACAAGTCCTCCGTCATCGCGAGCAAAGCGACTCCAACTGCGGCTCAGTCTGGGTTGCTTCGTTTTGCTCGCAATGACGGTGGAAGCGCGGCGAGAGTCAGGCCGGCAACGTCAATAGGCCGGCGAGTCCGGATTCGAGGCCGAACAGCAATCGTGCGCCGGTCACGTCCCAGGCGAACGCGCTGATCGCGCCTTCACCCGGGGCGCGCACCAGGATTTCCGCGCCGTCGCCCAGCCGGCACAGCAAGACGAGGCCGTCGGCGTAGCCGATCGCGACGACCAGCGCGCGCGGATGAAACGCGACCTGGGTCACGCGGGCGGCCCTGACCCCACATTCGCGCGGCGCCTTGCCCATCGGGCCGTCCTTGTCGCGGAACGGCCAGACGACGCAGGCGTCGGCTCCGGAGGTAGCTAACCAATGGCCCTCCGCGGACCACGACACGGACCGCGTCTTGCCGGGATATCCGGTCATTCGCATGTTGCGGGAATCGACGAGCCGCCAGCCGTGCAGAGCATTCTCCTGCATAGAGGTGACGAGAAAGCGTCCGTCCGGCGAGAAGGTGGCGTCGAGATGCGAGCCTTTCCACTCCATCAAGGTCGGCTCGGCGGCGACGTTCGGGAACCAGAGCGAAACCCCGTTGTAATGGGCGAGCGCCAGTCGATAGCCCTTTGGC